>CAYGKB010000020.1:0-18306 GCA_964350425.1 uncultured Chromatiaceae bacterium
GCCAGATACAGGAGACGCATTCGGTTTCCGCAGGTCTGGATTACCCGGGTGTCGGCCCCGAGCACTCGTTGCTGAAAAGCATTGGCCGTGTGAATTACCGGTCGGCAACCGATGCGCAGGCACTGGATGCCCTGCAGGAATGTTGTGCCGCCGAGGGCATATTGCCGGCGCTGGAATCCGCGCATGCACTGGCCGGTGCCCGCGAGTGGGCCAAAGCCAATCCCGGCAGGCGCATTCTGATTGGTCTGTCCGGACGCGGTGACAAGGATATGCCGACGCTGTCACAGCACATTCCCGCGCGCCTTGGCGCAGCGGTCGGAGGTGGCGCATGAATGACGCGCGACAACTGCCTCGTGACAGAATCTCGGCGGCGCTGAATGCTGCGCCGGCTGCCGGCAGGCCGGCGCTGGTGCCATTTATTACCGCAGGTTATCCGGACAAGGATGCATTTATCAGTACGCTGCAGCAGATTGCCGCGGCCGGTGACGTGATTGAAGTCGGGGTGCCGTTTTCTGACCCCATGGCCGACGGCGTAACTATCCAGCGCTCCAGCCATGCTGCCATTGCAGCCGGCGTGAGTCTGCGCTGGATACTCAGTGAGCTTACGGCGGCGGGCGGTGTAGCCGCACCCATAGTGCTGATGAGCTACCTGAATCCGCTGCTGACTTACGGGTTTGATCGACTGGCAGAAGATTGCATAGCGGCGGGTGTCTGCGGATTTATCGTGCCGGATCTGCCGTGGGAAGAAAGCGAGGAGTTTCGTGCCGCGCTGGACAAACAAGGTCTGGCGCTGGTGCAACTGGTCACTCCGGCGACGCCTGACGATCGTCTCGAACTGCTATGCAAGGGCAGTCAGGGATTTGTTTATGCCGTGACCATCACCGGTATTACCGGTGGCGATGTTGAGCTGCCCGAGGCGGTGACCGGTTACCTGGATAAAGTGAAGAGTCATACCGCGCTGCCGGTCTGCGCCGGCTTTGGCGTGCGTCATCCCGAGCAGGTGCGGCGCATCGGCCGGCACGCCACCGGCGTTATTGTCGGCTCGGCACTGGTGGAACGGCTGGAAGCCGGGGAAAACCCGTCAGACTTTCTGCACGAGCTGACGGCGGCGGAAGCCTAACAGGGCGGCGAGCGCCGAACCGAACAACCATACGGCAGCCGGCACCGGCACCACGGTGGCCACAAATGCGCCGAAACTGCCATCGTCGAGGACACCGTAGCCGACAATCGTGCCATCTTCATTGATGTCGAGAGCTTCCGAAAGATGCTGCCAGCCGGTCAGGTCCAGTGCCAGCAGATTCAGATCCTGACTGGTTGCACCGCCATCAAAACTGACTGCAGCGCGGAGCACTCCTCCTGCGTCCGATCCGTAGCCGACAATGATACCGGCATCGTTGATAGCCCAGGCACGGCTTTGGTCACCACCCAGCGGGTCAAGCCAGTGCTGGAAGTTCCCGGCATCGTCCCAGACCATGCCCAGCCAGTCGCCGCTGGAATCGATACCGTTGCCGACAATCTGGCCAAGGTTATTAATATCCTGACCTGTGCTGTACACACTGCTTCCCGTTCCGGGAATAGATGTCAAGGTATTGCCGGAATCCCAATATGCGAGATGTTTGCTGCTAAGGTCGAATTCACCCAGTGATGCGCGGCCGACAATTTCACCTGCATCGTTGATGCTATGGCCGCGACTGTAGCCATCAGCAGCAACTTCACCCAGGTCCGTCATGGTGCCATTTTCGTAGCGGAAGCCGTGCGTACCATGCACCGGCTGGCCACTGCTGGCTGGAATGGTATCGGTATAGGAAAACCCCGTAATAACGCCGCTTTCATTGATATCGTAGGCGCCGGAATAATAAGGCCCGGCACCGGTGCCCAGATTGCCCAGATCCACGTAGCCGTTGGTGGCATCCCATTTAAAAGCAGTCCCGAGCGGCACCTGCAACAGCCCATAGCCGGTTTCGCCTACCACGGTGCCGGCATTGTTGACGCCCCTTGCGAGTCCCTCGAAACCTAAACTCATCACGACGCCGTTGTTCCAGACCACGGCTTCATTCAGCCCTGTATTGGCATTGTAGGAGCGACCCACCACCTGGCCGTTTTCATTCAGGCCATAAGCCTGGGTACCGAAAAAACCGCTCGTCTCTGTCAGTTGCGGTAGTTTCTGAATCTGATATTGCTGGGCCTGCGCGGATACGCTGGCCAGGATAAAGGCAAAAATGAGCGCCTTTCTCATGGTAATCCCCCACCGGCAGTGCCTTGGGCCTGCCATTAGACTATGTTGTTTTAATCCGATGTTTTGGTAAAACAGCGGCGTTTCCTCAGGGCCTAACGTACCTGAAAGATGCCAATGGGTTAAGCGGCAATTGACATAATCAGATGAAGTCCCGTTTGCCCCAGCCATTGATGACATCACCCCACTGGCGCAGAGCACTTGGCAAAGCATCCGGCGCCAGTTCCTCGAGCAGATTGCGGTTCAGACCCGGATAAACCTCTGGTCCGCCTTCTTCGGGCCACTGTCGCGTCGCGTCAATGATCAGCTTGCTGCTTAACGCATTGCGGTCAGCGGCGCTGGGGTCCAGCGGCATGCCGCGGCCGTTGATGACCTTGGTCGAGGTGGCCGGGCGCATGTGCGCGCCGATCGCCAGTCCGACTTCGTAGTCGTCATAAACATCAACATCCTCATCAACTACGACCACCACCTTGAACAGCGGAATGATGCTGGCAATGCGCTGGCCGATCTTGATGCCCTGACCGGCCTGGGTCTTGTTGATGCGCACGATTCCCCAGCCGGTGGTATCGACCACCTGGTTGATTTCAATTACGCCGGGAATCAGTTTTTTGAATGACTCATTGAACAGCGAGGTAATGGGTGCGGTCACATAGCCGCGGGTAGCGCCGGTGAACTGATTCATCACCCACGGATCTTTGCGATAGGTGATTGCAGTGATATTCATCCAGAAGTTTTCGTCTTTTTTCAGACCCAGGTGACCGTACATTTCGCCAAACGGCCCTTCCGGCAGCATCGGTTCCTGCAGCGGCACCAGACCCTCGATGACCATTTCGCAGTGGGCCGGCACCATGATGTCATTGGTTTCGGACTTGACCATTTCTATGGCTTTGCCGCGCAGGCCACCCGCAACCGCAAGTTCGTCGACGACATTGATGTTCTTGCCGAAACCGCGCGGCGCGATTTTTGAACCGCTGGTAGTCCAGACGGCGGGATCCTGACCGACAGCAATGGAAATCGGCGCATACTTTTCGCCGCGTGCCTTGGCGGCCATCAGCATGCGCCAGCCGGTCTGGTTGGGTTCGGGGTTTACGCCCAGCACTTTGGGGCCGCGGATCTGGCAGCGGTAGGTGCCAAAATTTACGCCGAGTTCCGGATCGGTAGTGAAAATCGAGCCGGTGTTTACGTAGCGCCCGCCGTCAGCGGGGTTACTGGTAATAAATGCAAACCGGGTAATGTCGATGTCGTCACCGGTATCCACGACCTGTTTGCACAAGGCCTGCTCGCGCGGCACCTCAACCGGCGGGATTTGCGGAATCTGGCCATCCACCAGCATGTCGCGGGTGTAATCCAGCGCTTTCTGATAACTGGCCCGGCTATTCCCTTTCACTGGTTCCAGCCCAAAGGTGATGCACTCGGTATCCCAGTGGCCCATGTGGTTAATCACGATCGGCCCCTTGATCCATTTACCGTCCTGTTTGACGTTTTCTATCAGCACGGCAGGCGCGTCATACCAGCCGTATTTGTCCATCAATGCATAGATAATCGCTGCCGCTTCAAACTTGTCATTGTCCACCCTCTCGAAACGCAGCAGCAGGTCATAGGCTTCCAGCGCGGCGACATATTCGCGCAGCGTGTCGTAAGGCGGTTTGGGGGCCTCCGCGCGGCGCTCGGCGGCTGTTTTTTCGGCCGCGCGGATGCTGGCATTGGCAGCGTCCATGGTTTCACAGCCCACGGCGGCGATGCCGGCACTGGCAGCGAGAAAACTGCGTCGCGAGACGATACTGGCGGTGTCAAATTCCTGAGAGGCGGGTTTTTTGTCGGCCACGTTCCGGGGCTCCTGAATTGCGGAGGTCATACCCTACCCGAAAAATTTTTGTCAGCGCAATGTATCTTTCAGCGAGACCATTTACAGCAGCGCGAGCTTCGCCGCGCGGCTGTATGACTTGATTTCGGCCTCGCGTTGCAGGGCGCTGGATCGGTCGCATGTAACTTCGCGGTACACCAGCCTGACCGGCAAACGGCTGCGGGTATAGCGTGCGCCCTTGCCGGTATTGTGTATGTTGACCCGTTTTTCCGGGTCGCGGGCTATGCCGGTGTAGAGGCTGCCGTCGGCGCACTCAACCATGTATACCCACCAGTCCATTGCAAATGCGAATACGGCAACCGTCGCGCTATTTGTCGTCGTTGAGTTTTTCGTGGCCGCCCCATTGCTCGCGATGGGCTTCCAGTGCCTGATTCTGTATGGCCGAATGGCGCTTGCTCAGGTTCAGGCTGTTGGGATCGCAGACCTGCGCGCGAATCAGTCCGAGATCTTCCGCGGCATGAAAAATGCTCGGGTACCAGCTGCGCCAGTTGGGCAGTTTGGCCTCGACTTTTTCCCTGAGTGAATCGCGGTTCATGTCCGGGGTGTCACATCCTTGCTGAGGTCCCAGCATACCAGCTGCAGGTAGATAGCGGCTGCCAGACCTGCCCCACTGTAGAGCATGCCCATAACCATGATCTGGTAGCGCACCGCAATCAGCGGGTCCACGCCTGACAGAATCTGGCCGGTCATCATGCCCGGTAATGACACCAGCCCGACGGCGAGCAACTGGTTCTGAAAAGGATTGATGGCGGCCTTAAAGGATATATCCCGCGCCGCGATTAGTTGCCTGTTGTTGGCCAGTTCGGCTGCCAGCCGCTCGGCTGCGATGCTGACAGCATTCATGGCGCTGGCGAAGATCATGCCGCCCAGCGGTATCACGACCCGGGCCAGATACCAGGGAGTGACTTCCAGCACCAGCAGGGTAACCACACCCAGCGACAGCAGTCCGCTCACGGCAATGGCAGCCAGTGCCCGCAGCAGATCCGCCGGCGTGCGTTTGCCCAGCGGCCGGATCGAAATCCACCCTGCCGCGCCGAGCATGACGCAGAGTATCGCCAATACCAGTGCGGCTGAATCGGCACTGAAAATAAAGGTAAGCAAATAGCCAATGGCCACAAGTTGCAGCAGCATGCGGCCCAGTGCATACACGGCATCGCCGGCACCGGTAGACCAGCGGAACATAATGATCAGCAGAATTACGACCGGGATAAAAACCAGTGCAAGGTTTGCGGCGGGAATGTCAATAACGTTTGCCGTCATGCTTGTGCGCCGGGATCAGGTAAGCGGTTTCACGCTGGCCTTGCTGATCGCCCGATTTATCAATCGTTCAATCAGCCCGGCAAGCAGGTTTGACAGCGGGTTCACCGGCGTTGCGTAGTAGTAGTTCTGCTGCAACCAGCCGCTGCTTTGCCAGTGTTCCCAGTCATAAGGGGAGGCCTCGGCGGTGCGCCTGACCACTGCCCGCCACACCCGGAAATTTATCAGGTCGGCGATGCCGGGCCTGCGGGGGCGGCCGTCGGCAATTTGTCGCAGCAGCGCCGCCGCGATTTTGTCAGCCGCTTTGGTCAGCTTGGGTGCGTAGCGCGGGTCGTCGAGCAGGCCACCGTGGACGCCGAGTTTGCCGGCAACCTCAAAGCCCCAGTTGCCCACCGTGCTGCTCATATAGCGCAGCACTTTACCCATGCCGGCACCGGCTCCGACCGTCACGACTGCTGCCGGTTTGCCGAAAAACGACGGCCGGTGCATCTGAAAGACCAGCAAATCGAACAGGGTTTTCATCAATGCCGACACATTAAATATATGTACCGGCGAGGCGAAGATGACTGCGTCTGCCTGCTCCATGCGCGCCAGCACGGAGCTGACTGCGGTACTGAAAGGGCATTGCGCCTCACCGTGCTTGATGCAGGTCAGGTAGCCCTGACAACTGGTAAGTCCGGCATCTTCCAGGTACAGGTATGCCACCTCGGCAGCGCTGCGGCTTTGCAGGCTTTGTTGCAGCGCCTGTACCGCTCGCCAGGTAAGCCCCTGATCTCTGGTGGGGGTGCCGATGATGGCCAGTATTTTCAAATTGCTTCTCACTTCAGCGCAGATACAGGCCTGCGGCAAGCATGACCGGGACGGTCAAGCATATCGCGACATTGCCGGCCAGATAAGGCGTCATCGCGCCGCTGCGAGCGGCAGCCACCCGCATGCCCTGGCTGACCCACATGCCTGCCATCAGCGGCGGCGCTGCCAGCAGAGTCAGTGGCGGCAATGCCCGGTTGGCAACAGCGAGCAACAATATGCCCAGCGCCAGCCCAGTGAACAGCCGATATACGCGCAGTGCGGCGATGCTGCCGGATACCACCGGCAAAGTGCGTCGGCCCGCAGCCGCATCCGGCTCGCGATCGGGAATCTGGTTGAGCAACAGCAGGTTGTTTACCGCGCAGCCGACTATGCAGGAAGCCCACAGGATTTCAGGCAGCAATTGCCCGCTTAAGGCGATGCCTGCACCGTTCATCATCAGCGGGCCGAAACCCAGCCCGGCGCTAAGCAGACAAAGCAGCGGATGTCTGACTATCCAGGTGCTGTATAGCGCGATCAGAGCCACACCGGCCACACCGATCGGCAGCAGTGCGAAACCGGTCACGCGGAGCAACCAGATTCCGGCGACCATGGTTACCAGCAGCGCAACAATTCCCAGCCACAATGCTGCCGGAGCCAGTTCGGGATGAGCCGGCAGTGTGCCGCTGCCGCCGCTGAATGGTGTGCGCTGTGTGCGCAGATCCAGGCCGCTGCGAAAATCGTGATACTCGTTCAGCGCATTCACGCTGACGTGCGCGGCCAGAGCCCCGCAACCGACCGCCCATAGCGTCGCGATGTCCAGCGGCCGGCAGCAGGCCAGTGCCGCAGCAGCGGCCGGTAACAGGCAGGCCGGAGTCAGCAGCAGAAACGGCAGGCGCGCGGTGCCGGTCAGCCTGAGCCAGTTACTGCTCACCCGGGCAAAGCCATGCTTTTAATTTGTGCATACACCTGTTGCCCGGGACGCAGTTGCAATGCCGCTGCTGATTTGCGCGTTACGCAGGCGAGCAACATGCCACTGCCGGTATCCAGCTGCACGATGCACTGCGCCGGATTCTGTTCGCGTAGTTCGATGATGCGTACCGCGACGATGTTGAGAATACTGGTACCGCTTTGACGCTCCATTGTCAGGCTGACGTCGCGCGCCAGCACGCGCAAGCGCAGCGTGTCGCCGGGCGCAGCGGATAGCTTGCCGGGCAGGTACAGCGTGTTGCTGCCCAGCGCCACGCTTGTCAGATCAAACGGTGCATCGTATCCCGTGCACGTGACTGACAGTACCGCCGCAGCATCGCTGTCGAGGGTTAAAGGCAAATCCAGCCGCGTCAGCATTTCGTTCACGGGGCCATCGGCCAGCTTGCGTCCCTTGTCGAGCAGCACCAGATGATCGGCCAGCCGGGCAACTTCATCGGCCGCATGGCTGACATACAACACCGGCAATGCGGTTTTGCGTTGCAAGGATTGCAGGTAGCCCAGCAGTTCGCGTTTGTGGCCTGCATCGAGCGATGCGAGCGGCTCATCCATCAGCAACAGCGCCGGGTTGCTGAGCAGCGCGCGGCCTATAGCGACACGCTGCTGTTCACCGCCGGACAGCTGCTGCGGCATACGCTGCAGCAGATCGTCGAGACGCAGCAGCGCGACAGCATGGTCAAAGTCGTAGTCTGCCGGGACGGCATCATGACGGCGTCGCATCCCGTACTCGAGATTGCCGCGCACGTTCAGGTGCGGGAACAACCGGCCATCCTGAAACACATAGCCTACCGGCCGCTGATGCGCCGGCAGATATTTGTGCTCATCCTGCCAACTGTTGCTGCCAACATGCACGCAGCCGCGCGCCGGCAGCAATCCGGCTATGGCCTGCAGCAGGCTGCTTTTGCCGGCGCCCGAGCGGCCAAATATGGCTGTCACGCCCGCAGCGGGGACGCTGAAATTCACCTGCAGATTGAAGGTGCCGCGCGTTAGCTGTAAATCAACCCGCAGTTCGGACTGCTCGCCAGCGCTCACGGGCGCATCATCCGAAAGCGGCGGTTGGCACGGTAAACCGCCAGCAACAATACAAACGAAACAAGCAACAGAACGGCGGACAACAAATGCGCACGCCCATACTCGAGGGTTTCGACGTGATCGTAGATGGCAATTGACAATACCCGGGTCGAACCGGGGATGTTGCCGCCAATCATCAGCACCACGCCAAATTCACCCAGCGTATGCGCAAAGCCGAGCACGCCCGCCGTGATATAACCCGGTCGCGCCAACGGCAACACGATGCTCAGCCAGCGATCAATGCGACCGGCGCCCAGCGTTGCCGCAGCATCGAGAGGGCCCTGACCCATGCGGCTGAAAGCGTCCTGCAGCGGCTGTACCACGAAAGGCAGCGAGTAAATAACCGAGCCGACGACCAGCCCGGCAAAACTGAATGCCAGTGGCGGCCCGCCGAAGGTTGCCATCAATGCGCCCAGCGGACCGTCTGGTCCCATAGCAACAAGCAAGTAGAAGCCCAGCACGGTGGGTGGCAGCACCAGCGGCAGCGCAACCAGTGCATCAATAACGGATTTCCAGTGCGAGCGCGTGCGCGCCAGCCACCAGGCCAGCGGCGTGCCCAGCACCAGCAGAACTGCGGTACTCAATGCTGCAAGCTGCAGCGTAATCGTCAACGCTTCCAGGTCAGCGGAGTTGAACATGCTCGTTTTCCGCCAGGTTGTAGCCGCTTTGTCTTATCAGCCTGCGGGCATCAGCTTGTTGCAGGTAATCAAGAAACGCTCGCGCAGCCGTTGACTCTTTCAGCATCACAAGCTGCTGCTGAATGGGGGTATGCATTTGCTCCGGCACCAGCCACGCTGAGCCCTGCTGCTGTGGTAGCTGCGACTGGGCAATAAAGCCCAGCCGGGCATTGCCGCTGGCAATAAACTGATAAGTCTGGCCGATGCTTTCGCCGCGCACAATTTTGGCTTCCAGCTGCTCCCACAGCCCCAGATTCTGCAGGACTTCGCGGGCAGCGTCGCCATAAGGCGCAAGTTCCGGGTTGGCTATGGCCAGTCGTCCATAGCTTGCCGCAGCGGGCATGCCGGTGGCAGGGACATAGCCGGACTCGCGGCTCCACAAAGCCAGTCTGCCGAAGGCATAGGTGCGGCGGCTGCCAGGTACAGTTCTGCCGCCGGCCTCCAGCAATGCCGGACGCCGGCTGTCGGCAGCAAGAAAAATATCGTAGGGGGCGCCGTTAACGATTTGCGCATAAAGCTTGCCGGTCGAGCCGGTGGAGATCACGGTGCGATAGCCGCTGTGGCGCTCGAAAGCGGTTGCCAGTAATCGCGCCGGCGCGCTGAAGTTGGTGGCCACGGCCAGGTGCAATTCATCGGCTCGCAGCGTCAGGCAGCCAAGCAACAGTGCCGCGGTGACGAAAAGTTTGCCAATGCCGGTCAACATAGGCCAATCAGTTTGCCGTTGTCACAGCCCTGTAACAAGGCGCTGCTAATTTTCACTGTGACGGAGGAAGCATTCCCCCTATACCCGCGCGGACCGCACCTAAAAACAAAAGCGGGCCGACACAATAAGCCAATCCGTCTTTGCGCTCCCGGGCCGGATTCTGTACACCCGGCCACCGAAAGACCTCGTCCCCCGGCGGGGTCTTTTTTTGTCTCCGTATTGTGGCAAACCGATCACGATTAAACTTAAACCGCTGAATCCGGCGTTTTTCGCGACGTGGTTGGTGGTCGTTTCGCGCGCGGATGTTGATACTTGTTTATATAGCGTGTCAGGTCCAGCACTGAACATAATCAAGTAACACCAAGCAGTGAGCTGAACTGGCCCCTCCTGATTTATTGCCAATTCCGGACGCGGCAGCCGTCACGTTCGGACCGGAGTTTATGATCTTGAGCACTGGATATGCAGCAGTCTGAGCCGCCGACACCCGCGTCAGGGTCGGCAGCCGAAATTCTGCCGCGGTCCCTGCAGGATTTGCTGTGGCGGCAGGCTGCGCTGCGCCCGGAGAAGCTGGCTTTTGCCATGCTTGATGACAGCCTCGAAATTGAGCAGTCGCTGACTTTCGGTGAGCTGGCGCGCAACGCCACGCTGCTCGGCAATGCCTTGCTGCAGGAGGCAACGCCGGGCGACCGTGTTCTGCTGGCCTACAACAACGGGCTGGATGCTGTGGAAGCGTTCTGGAGCTGTATTGCCGCGGGCCTGATACCGGTTCCGGCTCCTGCCCCGGAGTCAGATAAATCGCGCGTGACGCTGGAACGACTCGCCGGCATTGTCAGCGATGCCGGCATTGAACTGGCATTGACGACAGACGACCTGCTGGCAGATGCCAGGCAGAATTGCAGCCAGGTTAGCTGGCGTACCGTTGCCGGATTGCGGCAGCCTGGTAACAATCATTTGACCAGCAGAAGCCTGCCGCAGCCACGGCCGGATCAGGCAGCCTATCTGCAATACACCTCCGGTTCGACTTCCGCTCCGCGTGGCGTTGAAGTGACGCATCAGGCAGTGATAGCGCAGGCCGCTGGGCTCAGTGAAGCCGTGCCGGTTAATGTCAGCGTTGACCGCAGTCTGATCTGGTTGCCATGGTTTCATGACTACGGACTGGTGCACGGCCTGATCCTGCCGGTAGCCGAGGGGCTAAGCTCTTTTCTGCTGCCAACCCGCAGTTTTTTGCGCCGGCCATTGCGTTGGCTAAGTGCCATCGACAAATATCGGATCACGCATACCGGAGCGCCGAATTTTGCTTACGCTGCCTGTACTCAGGCGCTCGCACGGGAGCGGCAATGGTCGGCCCGACTCGATAGCCTGCGGGTGGCCAGTTGCGGCGCGGAACCGGTGCGCCACGCTACGCTGGCTGCATTTGCCGATGCCTTCGCACCATTTGGCCTGACAGAAAAAGCGCTCGCGCCATCCTATGGTCTGGCGGAAGCGGTGCTGGTCGTCAGCCTGAGCAGCAACGGCCCCGATCATTTGCGTCTGGACACGCGGGCTCTGGAGCAGAACCGTGTTGCAGTCGTGCAGCCTGACGACTCGCCGGCGGCGGCCGGCGGGCAGCGCGTGACAGACCTGATCGGCTGTGGCCGGCCATTGCCGGGCTTCACTGTGCGCATTGTTGATCGGGCAACAAACGAGGTGCTGCCGGCAGGAAGGGTCGGCGAAATATGGGTCAGCGGTGCAAGCACAGGGCGCGGTTACTGGAACAACCCCGAAGCCAGCCGGGAAAATTTTGCCCAGCACTTGCCAGGCGACCATACCGCGAAGTTTCTGCGCACCGGCGACCTGGGGTTTCTGCATCAGGGCGAACTGTATGTCACCGGTCGCTGCAAAGACCTGCTGGTGGTTCACGGCCGCAATGTCTATCCCCAGGATCTCGAACGTACCGCGGAGTCAGCACACCAACTGGTGCGCGAAAACGGTGTTATTGCAGTGGGCATTACCCGAGAGAGCGGTCAGGAGGCCGTGGTATTACTGGTTGAATGCCGCGGCCGGCCCGCGCCCGATATTGCCGCCGGCATTGCGGAAGCTGTGCGCAGCAGTGTTGCAGCGGGTTTTGAAATAGAGGTGCATGCGGTGATGCTGCTGCGTTCCGGCAGTTTGCCGCGCACGTCGAGCGGCAAGCCGCAGCGTTCAGCAGCATTGCGCCAGTACCTCGAGGGCACACTGCGGGAGCGGCAAATTTCCTGCGCGCCTGATACGCATGCGGCAGCGACCGATGCATCGGACGACATTGCCGATGCAGTATTACAGCTTGTACTGGCTGTCTGGTCCGAAATACTCGGGGTCATCGATCCTGCTCCCGATGCCGACTTTTTCGCGCAGGGCGGCGACTCTATGCTGGCCACGCAAATGGTCGCCCGGCTCAATGCACATCTCGGCATTGAGCTGCCGGTGCGATCGGTATTTGAAGCGGGTACTCCGGCCAGGCTGGCGCGTGCGGTGCGTGCGGCCGATAAGGCGGATGCTGTGCCGGCATTAGCCGCGCAATCTGATCGGCAACAGCAACTTTCCTTTACCCAGGAGCGCATGTGGTTTATGCACCAGCTTGCGCCGGCCAGTCCCGCCTACAATGTGCCGCTGGCAATCCGCCTGCATGGCCATCTGGATCAGGCTGCGCTGACGGCAGCAGTTGCGGCGGTCGTGCGGCGTCACGAGGTGCTGCGTGCCGGGTTCAGCGCGGCGGGCAGCGGCGCTGTTGCCGCTACCGTGCAAACTCCGGCTACCCCGGAGATCGAGATCGTTGACCTGCGCGCGGGAGCAGTTGATTCGCCGCCGGAACCTGAGGCCACGCTCACCCGGCTGACCGGCCGGCCATTCGCGCTGGATCAGCCACCACTGGTGCGCTTCACACTGCTGCATATCCGCGACGGCGAGGCCATCCTGCTGTGTGTCATGCACCACATCATCAGTGATCAGTGGTCGTGCGCGGTGCTGGGCCGCGAACTGTCCATTGCTTACCGCGCGGCGCTGGAAGGCACCGAGCCGCAGCTGCCGGAACTGACGCTGCAGTATGCCGACTTTGCGGCCTGGCAGCGCCAATGGTTCAGCGGCAAACGTCGCCAGCAGCAATTGTCATACTGGCGACAGCAGCTCGAGGGATTGCAGCCGTTGCAGCTGAACGAAGATTTCCCGCGTCCCAGGCAACCTGATTTCCGCGGCGCGACAGTGCGCCGTTCCCTCGATGCCAGCCGGCTGGAGGGACTTACGCGGCTGGCCGAGTCGCACGGCGCCAGCCTCAGCATGGTCATGGTCGCTGCACTGAAGGTGCTGCTCATGCGGCATACCGGCATGACGGATATTGCCATTGGATTGCCGGTTGCAAACCGTCATCACCTCAGCAGTGAGAACCTGCTTGGCAGTTTCGTCAATACGCTGGTGTTGCGCACTGATTTGTCCGGCAGCCCGGATTTTGCCGAAACCCTGTGCCGGGTGCGGGAAGTTTCCCTGCAGGCGTATTCGCATCAGGACATGCCATTTGAAGTGCTGGTGCGGGAACTTGAACTGCCACATGACACCAGTCGCTCGCCGCTGTTTGATGTCATTTTCAATATGATCAATACGCCTGCCAAAGGAATCGAATTTCCGGGGCTGCGCTGGTCGCGTCTGGATTTTGATCGCGGCGCTGCGCAATTTGATCTGGCAGTAAATGTCGATGCGATGTACGACCCGGGCATTGCGTTTGAGTATGCGACGGCCCTGTTTGCCAGAGACACCATCGAACGTCTGGCGGATCATTTTCTGCGCATCCTGGATGCCGCGGTAGCTGAAGTTGCACAGCCGGTAACGGCAATTCAGCTTCTGGATGAAGCGGATCGTGGCCTGCTGCGGCAATGGGGTCAGGGGCTGCCAGCGGCGGATCAAAGGATGCCGGTATTGGTTGCCGACGAGATTGCCAAACAGGCACAACAGTCGCCGCGAGCGCCGGCCATCGTGGCTCGCGACTGCACACGCAGTTACGCTGAACTGGATGCTGCGGCAAATCGGCTGGCAATGGAAATACGCACGCGGCGGTTGGGATGCGGCCACACCATCGGGCTTTGTTTGCCACGCTCCGGGCAACTGCCTGAAGTGTTGCTCGGTGTCATGCGCAGCGGAGCCGCCTATGTGCCGCTGGATCCTTCGTATCCGGTCGAGCGTCTGAAATTTCAGGCACAGGACGCGAATATCGATTTGCTGATCGCAACCGAGCAAAGCGCGAGCATACTCGACTGGCCGGCGGAGCTAACGCTGCTGCTCGACCGCGATCTTGCAGCCATCGAACGTCATGCGGGTCAGCCCCTGCGGCCTGATCCGCAGCGGGATGCCGGCCCAGATGATCCCGCCTACATAATCTATACCTCTGGTTCCACGGGCGCGCCCAAAGGCGTGGTCGTGCCGCACAAAGCGGTGACCAATTTTCTCCACAGCATGCGCACCGAACCGGGGCTGCATGCCGACGACCGCTTGCTTGCCGTTACTACGCTCAGTTTTGATATTGCGGTACTGGAACTGTTTCTACCCCTGCTGCAGGGCGCCTGCGTGATGGTGGCCGACGATACCCAGGCAAATGATGGCGCGGAACTGGCAGCGTTGCTGACCGAACATGACATCACCGTGATGCAGGCAACGCCGTCGCGCTGGCGCATGCTGCTGGCCGCAGAATGGGCCGGCAAGTCTGACCTCAGGGCGCTCATAGGGGGTGAGCCAATGCCGCCGGATCTGGCGCAGCAGCTAGTCAGCAAATGCAGCGAATTGTGGAATATGTACGGCCCCACCGAGGCCACTGTCTGGTCAAGTTGCTGGCGCGTGCCGCCGGACTATATGTTGCCGGTATCGCTGGGCCGGCCGATAGCCGCTACAACCTTGCAGGTAATCGACGCAAACGGTCAGCCGTGTGCTCCCGGCGTGCCGGGCGAACTATGCATCGGCGGACAGGGTCTGGCGTTGGGCTACCACCGGCAGCCGGCCCTGACTGCGCTGCAGTTTGTGACAGCGGAAAGCACCACGATTTTTCCCGGCGCAACGATTTATCGCACCGGTGACCGTGTCCGCTGGCGGCGGGACGGGCGGCTGGAACATCTGGGAAGAGTTGACAGCCAGCTCAAGTTTCGCGGCTACCGCATCGAACCGGGCGAAATCGAAGCGCACTTGCAGCGTCTGGAAGATATTTCGCAGGCGCTGGTGGTTGCCCATGCGGAACCGGGCGGCGTAGCAAAACTGCTTGCTTATATCGTTCCCACCGGCCGCAGCGCCTCAGGCGCCGCAGAATGCTGGCGCGCGAGGCTGCGCCAGTGGTTGCCGGAATACATGGTGCCGCAGCATTTCATCGTGCTGGAAAGCATCCCGATGCTGCCCAACGGCAAGCTTGACCGCCACGCATTGCCGCCGCCACCGGCAGCAGCGGCCGTGAACGGTGTGCAGGCTCGTCCCCAGTCGGTCAGCGAACATGAATTACTGGCTATCTGGCAGGCGGTGCTGCAGCGACACGATTTCGGCATATACGACAACTTTTTCGATGTCGGCGGTCACTCCCTTCTGGCGGTGAACCTGGTGCAGAAAATCACGGCTGAACTGCAGGTGGATTGCCCGCTCGCCTTGCTGTTTCAGCACCCGACGGTTGCGCGGCTGAATGCAGCATTGTTTGTGAACGGGACCACTGCACGCGATCTTACCGCGGTGCAATTGCTGGCTGCCGGTCCGACTGCGCCGCTGTTCTGCCTGTCCGGTACCCACCTCTACAGTGAACTGGCGGCAGCACTGCCGGCCGGTAATCGCGTTTACGGATTGTTGTCAGCCGCGGAAGCCGGCTTGCTTGGTAAAGGCAGCCGCCTGCCGGATATCAGCGCTCTGGCTCAGGACTATGTTGCCACCATGCGGCGTTTGCAGCCGCAGGGACCTTACCGTCTGGCAGGTTTTTCTATCGGCGGTGTCATTGCGTTCGAAGCTGCCTGTCAGCTGCGTGCTGCCGGAGAACAGGTGGAGTTACTGGCCCTGCTGGACTGCGGTGCGCCGGGTTTTGGCTGGCGCCATGTGGTGCGCTGGCTGAAAAAGCGGGTGCTGCAGTTTCGCCGCTTCGGGTGGGGATATCTTAGCCGTATACGCCGGGAGTTGCTGGCGGCCCGCTCAGTGGTGCTGCCCAAAGACGGCGATCCGTCGCCACCGCCCGTTTATCCCGAATACGCGCGTGTAATACGCGGCTATCAGGCCGGCCACTGGGAGACACCGTTGCTGTTTCTGCAGGCCGACGGTGATCCGATCAGAGAACCGGGATATGGCTGGCTGCGGCATGCGCCGCAACTTGAGGTCGAACGGATCCCGGGCGAGCACATGGATTTGTTGCACGGCCCGGCTGTCCTGCAGATAGCCCGGCGGCTGCAACGCGAATTTGACAAAGTACGCGAACATTCGCCTGCAGATAGCGAACTGCGCTACAGTTCAACTGTCGAATCACCTTAAGATCTAAGAGGTTGAGGACTATGCGAAAAACGTATTACCCATGGCTGGCTGCGGCTGCGATGTTGACGCTCGCCGGTTGCGCCGGCATGTCCTCTCCCGGTACGGCGGATATCGACGCTCCGCCGGCGGTGACCACCGACTACATTATCGCGCCGGGCGCCGTATTGAATGTGTTTGTCTGGCAGCATCCGGATCTTTCGACCACCGTGCCGGTGCGGCCCGACGGCAAGATTTCTACCCCGCTGGTGGAAGACATGATCGCGGCGGGAAAAACACCCACGGCACTGGCACGGGACATGGAGGCCGTGCTGGCAAAATATATCCGGCAGCCTACTGTAAACGTCATCATGGACACAGCTTCGCCGAGCTTTCAGCAGCAGGTGCGGGTTGTGGGTCAGGCTGCCAACCCGCAGGCACTGGCGTACAGTGAAGGCATGACCCTGCTGGACGTAATGATTCAGGTAGGCGGTCTGGGCGAGTTTGCTGCAGGTAACCGGGCCAAGCTTATGCGGCGCACCGCCGAAGGGCAGGCCGAAGTTAGGCTGCGTCTGGATGCGCTGCTGAACGGTGGTGATATGCGACAGAACATTGCGATTCAGCCCGGCGATGTCATTATCATTCCCGAGGCGCGCTTCTAGTGGATCAGGCCCTGCATCAACTGCTCACCGAACTGCGTGGCGCCTGGCGGTTTCGCTGGATTGCCATGTCAGCCGCATGGCTGGTCGGTATCGCGGGCATGGTGCTTGCGTTGACTGTTCCGGATCGTTTTGAGGCCCGCGCCCAGGTTTTTGTTGATACCCGTGACCCGCTGATTACCTCACCATCACGCGGCGGCGATGCCGAGGTGAGCGTGGCTTATGTGCGGCGCTTGCTGCTGTCCACGCCAAACCTCGAGCAGGTTGCGCGGCAGACGGCGCTCGACCAGCGTGCGGAAACCGCCCAGGATTTTCAGTATCTCATCAGTGCTCTGCAGCAGCAGATCGAGGTATCGCAGGTCGGCCGCGGCGGCTTTGAAGCCAATCTTTATACTATTGCTTATCGTGATACTGATCGCGCAATTGCCCAGAACGTAGTGCAGGTGTTGCTGGACTCTTTCCAACAGCAATCGCTCGAAGGTGATTTGCGTGACGATATTCAGGCGCTGGCGTTTCTTGACCAGCAAATCGCCGACTATCGCCGCCGCCTGGAAGAAGCCGAAGCCCGGGTAGCTGATTTTCGCCGCCGCAATGCGGGTCTGGTAGGCGGCGAGGGCGATTTCTTTAACCGACTGGCGAGACTGCAGGATGAATTGCGGCAGGTGACCACGGATCTGCGCATTTCCCGCGAAACCCGCGCGGCATTGCAGGCGCAGTTTAGCGGGTCAGGCGATGGCAATGGTCAGGGTGGTTCGGCTGCGGCAGGTTTGCTGGAGCTGGAAAACCAGGTAGTACAGGCGGAACGACAACTGGATGAACTGCGCCTGCGTTACACCGACGCGCACCCGTCGGTTATTTCGGCCCAGGAAACACTGCAGGCGCTGCAGGTGCGACTGGAAAAACGGCGCAAGGAAATCGGACCGTTAAGCGTAACCAGCGCTTCGGGCACCGTGCTGGAGAATTTCAGTATCGCGCTTACTGAGGCCGAGATTGCTGTCAATGAACTGGCGGGCCGCCAGCGCGATCTGCAACAGCGGGTCGCCGAGCTGCAGGCCAAGGTCGAAATAGCGCCGCAACTGGAAGCGGAATTGGCAGGCCTGAATCGCGATCATGATGTGCTGCGGGAACAATATGAAAACCTGCTGGAGCGGCGTGAATTGCTGAGTTTTGATATTGATCGCAAGCGCCAGGGTCGGCAGATTGAGTTCAATATTATTGAGCCACCGCTGGCTCCTGAGTTTCCGGTCGAGCCAAACCGGCGCATGCTGCTATTTCTGGCGCTGGTAGCTGCACTCGGCACCGGCGCCGGGCTGGCCTTTATCCTGCATCAACTGAGGCCGGTATTTATTACCGGTAAAATGGTTTACCAGGAACTGGGCGTTCCCGTGCTGGGCTCGGTGTCTATGACCTGGACCGAGCATGCCACGGCGGAAAGGCGTCGCACCGAACTGATATTCGGCAGCGGACTGTTGCTGCTCATCGGCGTATTCGCAGTCATGTTTGTGGCGCTGCCCTATCTGAGCCTGATTACACGGTAGTTGAAGGTATGAGTCTGGAGCAGGAAGACAACGTCAGTTTCGTGGAGAAAGCGCTCAGCCGTCTCAAGC
>CAYGKB010000021.1:0-18283 GCA_964350425.1 uncultured Chromatiaceae bacterium
TTATGTCTTAAAACGTGAACCAGTTCCAATTATGTAATGTATGATAGGCGCCGCCCAAGCGAGCCGGATCGGCCGCGCACAAATTGCCACAGAACGAGACAGACAAATGGCTTCATACAGTACCAACGAATTCCGCTCCGGCCTGAAATTGCTGATTGACGGCGATCCATATGTGATTGTCGAAAATGAATTTGTTAAACCGGGTAAGGGACAGGCTTTTAACCGCGTCAAGATTCGCAATCTCAAGACCGGGCGAGTGGTTGATCGCACGTACAAGTCCGGCGAGTCGGTTGAAGCTGCCGATGTGGTCGACTATGAAATGCAGTACCTCTATAACGATGGCGATCAATGGCATTTCATGGATCCGTCCAGTTACGAACAATACGCAGCCGACGCCGCGGCCGTGGCGGAAGCGCAACAGTGGCTCAGTGAAGAAGACCTGTGCAACGTGACTTTGTGGAATGGTTCACCCCTGCTGGTCGAACCGCCCAATCATGTTGAACTGGAAATCGTCGAAACGGACCCGGGGCTCAAAGGCGATACAGCGCAGGGCGGTGTAAAACCGGCGCGGCTGTCCACCGGTGCGACCGTCAGGGTGCCGTTGTTTATCGAAGAAGGCGAAGTGATTCGCATCAACACCCGCACCGGCGAATACGTGTCGCGGGTCAAATAGCCGGCAGGCCTTGTCAACCGCCCGGACGGAAGCTCAGTGTTGCGGCGAGGTCGCGGTAGTCGCCTGCCAGCATCAACAGCCGGTCTATACCGACTGCAACGCCACAGCAATCGGGCAGTCCGTGTTGCAGCGCTGCCAGCAAACGCTCATCAATATCCATGACCGGCAGTCCGGCGGCTGCACGTCGGTTATTGTCTGCAACAAACCGTTGGCGTTGCTCGGCTGCATCGGCCAGTTCATGAAAACCATTGGCGAGTTCAAGTCCGTCCAGGAATACTTCAAAGCGTTCGGCCGATTGCGGGTCATCGGGCCGTAAGCGGGCCAGCATGGCCTGGTCGGCCGGATAGTCGGTGATGACCTGCAGTGTGCCGCCGGGCAACCGCGGATACACGGTATGACTGGCAATAAAATCCAGCCAGCCATGGCGGTCGCTGCCTAGCTGCTCGCCCAGTAGCGCATGCCACACAGGCACACCCATGGCGATTTCCTGCAGTTCCTCCAAAGAGGCCGCACACGGGTCAACGCCGGTATATTTCCGGAATACATCGCGATAAGCATACCGGTCGAATTTGGCGGGCAATTGCGGGCCGATCGCGGCGTGCAAATGACGGATGAAGTCACAGCTTTCCTGCACCATGGAGTCAAAACTGCTGTTCAGTCGATACCATTCCGCCATGGTAAATTCGGGTTGATGCCGGCTGCCGGCTTCGCCAGCCCGAAACACTATGCCGATCTGATAAAGGTCGCCGTCATCGGCGGCCAGCAGGCGTTTCATGTGATATTCCGGCGAGCTCCTCAGCCATCCTGGTTCCCGCTGTAGCTGCAGCGAGCGGATGTGCGGGTCCGTGACGCCATGCTGATTAAGCACGGGGGTCTCAACCTCTAGCACCTTGCGGGTGGCAAAAAAATCGCGCGCCGCGCGCAGCAGGGTGGCGCGTTGTTGCAGGGTCTGGCGATTCGCCAATGGCTGCCAGCTGTCGCCGGGCGGCAGCGCGGCAGTCACTGGAACCGGCCCAGCGTCGCACCGACCTGGGTAGATTCGCCGGGTGTTGCGGCGGGTTGCCACTGCAATCCGGCAGCCGGGCCAAGCACCACTACCGTCGAGCCCATATTAAAATGTCCCAGATATTCGCCCTGCCGCAGGTCCACGGCCGGGTTGGCGACATAGTCGCTGGTGATCATGACAGCGTCATCCGGTGGCCAGATTTCACCACCCCATGCCGTGGTGATGCTGGCCACATTTATGGCGCCTACCAGGACTACCGCGCAGGGTCCGCGCGGTGTGCCGAATTCACATACCAGGCGTTCGTTTAGCGCGTACAAATTAGGAATGGTCGCTGTGGTGCGGGCATTTACCGAATACAGTTTGCCCGGTATAAAGCGGGTGCGCAGCAGCGTGCCGTCCACGGGCATATGCACACGGTGATAATTATGCGGCGCCAGGTAAACGGTAACGAACGCGGCATCGTTTAGCTGGTCGGCGAGATGAGCGTCGCCGAGGAGTTCGGCGGCACTGAAATCCATGCCTTTGGCCTGTATCAGCCGGCCGCGGTCAGCAAATCCTGCCTGCGCGATGACGCCGTCAGCAGGGCACAGGAATTCATCCGGCCGGGGATCCAGACAGCGCACGCCGGGGCGCAGCTCGCGCGTGAAGAATGCATTGAAGCTGGCGTATCCTTCAGGTTCGGTGATCACCGCCTCGCTGGTGTTGACCGGGAATAACGCGCTGAAACCGCGAATCAGCAGGTTTTTCAGCCAGCGCCGTTCGCTGCGACTGAGCCGGTAAACCAGCCTGCCGAGCAGGCGGGCGGGTAACAGGCGGTGCAGGGCAACCAGAGATTTATCGAAGAAGCTTGTTTGCATGTGGAAATTGTATCGGGTCGGATAGGCGATGACAGCAATCGAAAACAATGCGTTGACGGTAGCAGCGCTGATTGAGCATGTCAGCGACGAGCTTGCAGCGGCCGGGCTGTTCTACGGCCATGGCACTGACAATGCGCGCGACGAGAGTGCTGCGCTGGTGTTTCATGTTTGCGGCATCGATCATCAGGATGCGGCGGCATATTCGCGCCCGGTGTCAGCGGCGCAGTGCCAGCGCGCCGGGCAATTGCTTGCCGAACGTATCCAGACGCGCAAACCGCTGGCGTATTTGCTGGGTGAGGCATGGTTTGCCGGGCTGCGGTTTGCCGTCGACGAGCGCGTGCTGATTCCGCGTTCGCCGATTGCTGAGCTGATACAGGAGCGGTTCGAACCCTGGCTTGTCCCGCAACAGCTGCGCCGCATTCTGGAAATCGGCACCGGCAGCGGCTGCATTGCCGTTGCCTGCGCCAAAGCGTTCCCCGCGGCCCAGGTGGTGGCCACCGATATTTCCGCTGCCGCACTGTCAGTCGCGGCAGTAAACGCCGCAGCCCACGGCGTCAGCGACCGGCTGCAGCTGGTGGAGACCGATCACGCCGCAGGGGTTCGCGGACAATTTGACCTGATAGTCACTAATCCGCCGTATGTGCCGGACGATGAGCAATCCGGCCTGCCGCTGGAATACAGCTTTGAACCCGCAATGGGGTTATTCAGCGGGCCTGACGGTCTGGATTCGGCACGACGAATCCTGCAAGATGCGCCGCTATTATTAAGTGATCACGGCGTATTGGTGCTGGAGGTCGGCGCGCAGTGGCAGGCGCTGGAACAGGCGTTTCCTTTGCTGCCCTTTACCTGGCTGGAATTCGCAGCCGGCGGTGAGGGCGTAGCGCTGCTCGGCAAGGCCGAGTTAATGGCCGCGCAGCAAGCGCATCAGCAGCAATAAAGTCAGACCGGAACCGGAAGATGTCGGGCAACAGCATTGGCAAATTGTTTACCGTAACCAGCTTTGGTGAAAGCCACGGGCCGGCTATTGGTGCCATTGTGGACGGTTGTCCGCCGGGCATGGCGCTCAGCGAAGCTGACTTGCAGCCGGAACTTGACCGGCGGCGGCCCGGCACCTCGCGGCACCACAGCCCGCGGCGCGAACCGGATGAGATAAAAATCCTCTCCGGCGTATTCGAGGGCGTGACTACCGGCGCGCCTATTGGCCTGCTGATTGAAAACGTCAATCAGAAAAGCAAGGACTACAGCGACATCCGGGACAAGTTCCGCCCGGGCCATGCCGACTACACGTATGAGCAAAAATACGGCATCCGCGATTATCGCGGCGGCGGGCGCTCCTCGGCGCGCGAAACGGCGATGCGCGTGGCGCCATTGCCAGAAAATACCTGCGTGAGAAACTTGGCACCGAGATATATGCCTATGTGGCGCAGATCGGGCCGCACGTGCTGGAAGTGCGTGATCTGGCGACGGTCAATGACAATCCGTTTTTCTCGCCGGACCCGGACAAGGTGCCGGAGCTGGAAGCCTACATGGATGCGCTGCGCAAGGAAGGCGAATCCATTGGGGCGCTGGTAAAGGTCGTGGCCACCGGTATGCCGGTGGGTCTGGGCGAACCGATTTTTGATCGCCTTGATGCCGATATCGCCAAGGCGCTGATGAGTATCCCGGCGGCCCGCGGTGTCGAGATCGGCGACGGTTTTGTTGCCGTTACGCAGAAAGGTTCGCAGCATCGAGATGAAATCACGCCGCAGGGTTTCAAAAGCAACTCGGCGGGCGGGACCCTGGGCGGGATTTCCTCCGGTCAGGATCTGCTGGTCAGCCTGGCCATGAAACCGACCTCCAGTATCCGGGTGCCAGGTGACACGATTGACCGGCAGGGCAAAGCGACGCAGATCGTTACCAAAGGCCGGCATGACCCCTGCGTGGGGCTGCGTGCCACGCCCATCGCCGAGGCCATGACGGCGATTGTGCTGCTGGACCACTACCTGCGACAGCGCGGCCAGAACGCCGATGTCAAGAGTGATACGCCAGTAGTTAAATAAAAATCAATCAGTTGCAGGTCAAACCTGACGGAATCTTTATGAAAGACGCATTGAATGTTGCCGTGGTAGGCGCCACCGGCATGGTCGGCGAGGCCATGCTGGAAATTCTCGGCGAGCGCAATTTCCCGATTGCCCGGCTCTATCCGCTGGCCAGCGAACGTTCGCTCGGCAAAACGGTGGAATTTCGTGGCAAACAGCTCGCGTGCGAGCTGCTGGACGAGCATGATTTCAGCACCACCGATATCGCGCTGTTCTCGGCGGGCGGCAGCGTGTCGGCTGAGCATGCCCCGCGCGCTGCAGCTGCCGGGTGTGTGGTGGTGGACAATACCTCGCATTTCCGCATGGAGGCAGACATTCCGCTGGTCGTGCCCGAGGTGAATAAAGCCGCGCTGGCGGACTTCCGCAATCGCAATATCGTTGCCAACCCGAATTGCTCAACCATTCAGATGCTGGTGGCGCTCAAGCCGATCTACGATGCGGTGGGTATTGAGCGCATTAACGTCGCCACCTATCAGGCAGTGTCCGGGGCAGGGCGCAGTTCGGTCGCAAAGCTGGCGACCCAGACTGCGGCCCTGCTCAATGCCAAGCCGCTGGACCTGCAGGGCGACGAAAAACAAATAGCTTTCAATGCCCTACCGCATATAGATGTGTTTCTGGATAACGGGTATACCAAGGAAGAAATGAAGATGGTATGGGAGACCCGCAAGATCTTCGGCGACGAGTCCATCCAGGTGAATCCGACCGCGGTGCGCATTCCGGCCTTTGTTGGCCATTCCGAGGCGGTGCATATCGAGACTCGCGAGCCCATTACAGCGGCGCGGGCCCGTGAGCTGCTCGAGCGGGCTGAAGGCGTAAAAGTGCTGGATGAGGCCCGGCTGGGCGGCTATCCGACTGCTGTCACCGAGGCATCCGGCCGCGATCCTGTGTATGTAGGCCGGATTCGCGAGGATATTTCCCATCCGCGCGGGCTTAACCTGTGGGTGGTGGCAGACAATGTGCGCAAGGGAGCCGCCTTAAATAGTGTCCAGATCGCAGAAATATTGGTGCGCGAATACTTATAGGCTATAGTTAGCCCGTTGTTGTTCGGGGTTTAACCTTAGTTGTCGTGTGCCTTTCGCGTTTTGCCGCCAAAGTCGCCTGTCCAGAAACGCAAGTCCGGGGATTTGTGATGCGTCGTTCTATGGCTGTCTTCTGCTGGTTGGTTGTTTTCCCGTTAACCGCTTCTGCGCTTGGGTTAGGGGACATCTCGCTGAACTCAGCGCTGAACCAGCCCTTCGCCGCGCAGATCCCGGTTGAGTCCTACTCGGACACAGATCTCAAAGACCTCAAGGTAGCACTGGCTTCCGAAGCGACTTTTGATCGCTACGGTCTGGATAAGCCGCGGTTTTTGCAGGACTTCCGTTTTTCGGTAACACAAAGCGCCGGCGGTGCGCCGGTTATTCAGGTGCGCAGCGAACGTCCGGTGTCAGAACCCTTTGTCACCCTGTTGCTCGATATCCGCTGGGCGTCAGGACGCTTATTGCGCGAATACACAGTTTTGCTAGATCCGCCGCTGTTCGAAAGCGAACCGGTGCAAGCCGCTGCAGCAGCGCCGGCGGTCAGCCGCGCGGATGCAACGCCCGCGCAGACTGATTCGTCAGGCGCTGTAGTCAGAAGCACAGCGCCGGCTCCGGTGCGTGCGCCGGCGGCAACGCCGGCTCCCGCGCCTGCCACCAGCGCACCTGCCGTCGCGCGGCAGCCGGCACCGCAGCCGCTGAGCGGCAGTTATTCGGTGCAGCGCCGCGATACTTTGTGGAGCATTGCCAATCGGGTGCGTGGCGACCGTGACCTGACCGTGAACCAGGTCATGCTGGCACTTTATCGCGCCAATCCGGAAGCTTTCCTGGGCAATATCAACCGGCTGAAGGCCGGCGCCATACTGCGCGTGCCCGCAGATGCGCAACTGAACCAGTTAACTCCGCAGGAAGCGACCTCGGCGGTGCGGCAGCAGAACGCTGCGCTGTCGCAGGGTTCGTCACCGGCGCCCGCGGCAGAGCCGGCCCGTCTGACACTGGTCGCGCCGGGCGAACAGGCCGACGGCACCGCAACCCCGGATGGCGAGCCGGCAGCAGTGAGTGATGCGGAACGGGCTTTGGATGCCGCCGCGCGCGGTGTTGAAACTGACAATTTGCGTGGCCGGATTGGTGAACTGGAAACCGAACTTTCGGACAGCAAGCGTCTGATTGAGGCCCGGGATGCTGAACTGGCTGCTTTGCAGCGGCGGATACAGGTGCTGGAGAGCCGCGACGGCGAGGTGCCGGCTGCAGAGGCAGACGAACTGCTGACCGATGACGGCGTTTTTGTTGACACGCAGGCAGCGGACCAGGCGGCAGCCGAAGAGCCGGTGTTCGCGGATGAGGCTGCCACTGATGCTGCAGCCGCAGCCGAAGTCGAAGTCGAGCAGGAAGCGGCTGCAGGCGATGCGGCTGCCAAGCCGGCCGCGGCCGATCCGACTACCACGGTGCCGGCGCGCGTTGAGGAGCCATCGTTCTTCGGTGCATTGCTGGGTAACCTGTGGTTCTGGGTCAGCGCTGCCGTGGTGCTGGTGCTGGCATTGTTTGTGGCGCGGCGCCGGCAGTCCGATGCTGACGATGATTTCGATGCCGCTGCCACCGGCGGCGACTGGGAGTCAGCCGCTGTTGATGCCGATCACGAAGAAACTATGCGTGATCTCGAAGCAATGCCTAAGCCTGAGGCCTCAATGTTGGTGGAAGAGGGGTCGATGGATGATGCGCTGGCCAGCGGCGGTGCAGCGACCAGTGACGCGACCGCTCAGCTTGAAAATCTGCTCGACTTCGGCGAAGAAGAAGATGCCGATGCGGCTGCGGCGACTGATGCCGGCGCAACCGCGCAGCTCACGCCGCTTGACGATGGCGCGGATACCGAGACTCCGCTGGAAAAAACCATCAGCACCGGCCCGCTCAACCTCGATCAGGCCGATCCGGTTGCCGAGGCAGAATTCCATATGGCTTACGGCCTTTACGATCAGGCCGCCGAGTTGCTGGAAGCAGCGCTGCAGAGCGAGCCCGATAACCGTGCCTATCTGGTCAAGCTGATTGAAGTATTTTTTGTTTGGGAAAATCGCGAAGGCTTCCTCAAGCATGCCACCGCGTTGCACGAAGCCGTCAGCGACGACAGCGATTCCGACTGGAACAAAGTGGTTATTCTCGGCAAACAGTTGTGTCCCGATGCGGAGATTTTTTCCGGCGCGGCGACAGCGGCGCCGACTTCCGATTCCATGGACTTCGAGCTTTCCGAAGCCGGTGGTGACGCAGTTGATGCCGAGCTTGACTTTACGCTTGGCGGCACTGATGTGCCCGCACTGGGCGAGGATGCTCTCGCCGGGGAAGAGGCGGGCAGCGATGCCGATCTGGATTTTGATCTGGGCGGCGATTTTGATGATCAGGAAGGCGACGATCTGGCCCTGAACCTCGGTGACGACGATGCTGACAGCGAGGGTGGCGATACCCTGGAAACGCCGACCATCGAATCGCCGGCCGTGCCGCACGAAGACGCTGCGGATGAAGCGGATGACAGTGAAGTTGATCTTGATCTGGGTGAAGAGCTGATCGATGACTCGGCAGCCACAATGGAAACCCCCACCATTGAGTCACCGATGAATGAACCCACTCTGGAGTCGCCGACTCTCGAGACGGCCGGTGCCGGAGGTGAAACCACTGAGATGCCGGCTCTGGATGCGGACGCCTTCGACGCCGGTGATATCGATCTTGATCTGGGCGGTGCCGACGATCTGGATGTTGACCTGTCCGGTCTTGGCGACGACTCCGACGACTCCGACGACACCGCGGAAATGCCTGCGGAGGCCGGCGCGGACGGGGATCTGTCCGGTGACGATGACGAAACCTTGCTGGCGAATGTCAGTGATGCTGCCGATGACGAAACCCTGGTTGCCGACGGCGGCGATTTGGAAGCCGAGATTGAAGCCGAACTGGATGCACAGGGCAACGAAGACAGTGACACGGTAGAACAACCTAAGATTGATCCTGCTGAGGTGGAGCTGGGCGACACGGCAGAACAACCTGCCATGACCGATAGCGGCGCTAATGTCGACTTCGATCTTGGCATGGAGGCTGACGCCGAAGACGATATTGCGACTGCTATCCAGGAAGCTTCGTTGCCCGAAGATGCCACTATGACAGAGGTGGGAACCAAGCTTGATCTGGCGCGCGCATATATTGATATGGGTGATCCGGACGGCGCGCGCAGCATACTTAGTGAAGTGCTGGACGAAGGTGCCGATGAACAGCAACAGGAAGCCCGGCAACTGCTCGAAGAGCTTGGCGATTGAGTGAAGCAGTCGCTGCAGCAAAACCCCATCGGCTGGCCATAGGTATCGAGTACGACGGCACTGCCTACAACGGCTGGCAAATCCAGCCGCATGCACCCAGTATTCAGGCCGCACTGAATCAGGCTGTTGCCGCAGTCGCTGATGAGCCCGTGGAAGTGATCGGTGCCGGCCGCACCGACACCGGAGTGCACGCATCTGCACAGATAGCCCATTTTGACACTGCCGCAATCCGCGCGGAGCGTTCCTGGCTGCTCGGCATCAATAGCAACCTGCCCGCCGATATCAATGTTCACTGGGTCAGGCCGGTGCCGGACGACTTTCATGCCCGTTTCGCGGCGCGCTCACGTTCCTATCGCTACCTTATTCTGAATGCACCTGTCCGGTCGGCTTTGTGCCGGCATCGTGCGTGGTGGGTTCTTAAACCGCTGGACGCCGCGCGCATGCATGCCGCAGCCCAGGTGCTGGTTGGCGAGCATGATTTTTCATCGTTTCGCGCTGCAGCCTGTCAGGCCAGCAGCCCGGTGCGTACCGTAACGGAAGTGCGTGTGAGCCGGCACCAGGACTTTATCGCCATAAGCTGCAGCGCCAATGCCTTTTTGCACCACATGGTGCGCAATCTGGCCGGTTCGCTGGTGCGCATCGGCAGCGGTGAGGCCGAATCCGACTGGCTTGCCACGGTGCTGGATGCCCGGGATCGCAAGATTTCCGGTATGACAGCGCCGGCCGGCGGGCTGACGCTCACCGCGGTCCGTTATCCGGACTTTGACCTGCCGAATTGTCCGGATCGTTCCGCATGGTTCAATTTGCGCTCCTGATTTATGCAATGAATAACCTATAATCGTTTGCCTATGAGCTGGTTCGACAAAATCATCCCTTCGCGCATCACGACCGAGCGCAAAAAGAAAACCGTTCCCGAAGGTATCTGGCAAAAATGCAGCGCGTGCGGCGCGCAGCTTTACAGGGCTGAGCTGGAACGTAATCTGATGGTGTGTCCCAAATGCGGGCACCATATGCGTGTTTCGGCGCGTGAACGGCTGGAGATGTTTCTCGACCCGGAAAGCGGTCGCGAAATAGCAGAATGGCTGTCGCCGGATGATCCGCTTAAATTTAAAGACAGCAAAAAATACCGCGATCGCATCACCGCAGCGCAGAAGTCTACCGGGGAGAAAGATGCGCTGGTTGCCATGACCGGCAAGCTCAAGGGGCTGCCCGTCATGGTCTGCGCGTTTGAGTTTTCTTTTATGGGCGGTTCCATGGGGTCTGTTGTCGGCGAGAAATTTGCCCGCGCCGCGCGCTACAGCAAGGAGAATCGCATCCCGCTGATCAATTTTTCCGCCAGCGGCGGTGCGCGGATGCAGGAAGCTTTGTTTTCTTTGCTGCAAATGGCCAAAACCAGCGCCGCGCTGTCCGAACTTGCCGAGGCAGGCGTGCCTTATATATCGGTGCTGACTGATCCGACCACCGGCGGTGTGTCGGCCAGTCTGGCCATGCTGGGCGATGTCAACGTAGGTGAACCGGGTGCACTGATAGGTTTTGCCGGTCCGCGGGTTATTGAACAGACGGTGCGCGAGACGTTGCCGGACGGTTTTCAGCGCAGTGAGTTTTTGCTCGAGCACGGCGCGCTGGACATGATTATTGACAGGCGCAACATGCGCGACGAGCTGGCAGCCATACTGGCCAAACTACAAAAACTGCCGCCTCTGGCCAGCTAGCGCCGGTCAGTTACACAGGGACGCATTGAATACAGCGAAATCGCCAGCTCCCGCCGGACGCTCGCTGGCCGAGTGGCTGACCTGGCAGGAAGCGCTTAATCCGGCTGAAATAGACCTTGGGCTGGCCCGCGTCGCCGATGTGTTCCGGCGCATGGCAGTAACACCGCCGGAGCTGGTGGTCAGCGTCGCCGGAACCAATGGCAAGGGCTCCTGCGCGGAAGTTTTGGCAATGCTGCTAAATGCCGGTGGCAGGCGCACCGGACTTTATACCTCGCCGCATTTGCATCGTTACAACGAACGCATTCGCGTGGCCGGAGCGCCGGCCACAGATGCTGCTATCGTGCAGGCGTTTGAACAGGTTGAGGCGGCGCGCGACGGCGTGGCTTTGACGTATTTTGAATTCGGTACGCTCGCAGCTCTGCAGCACTTCCACAATGCAGATTGCGCGGCCTGGGTGCTGGAAGTCGGCCTGGGCGGGCGCCTGGATGCAGTCAACATCGTGGACGCCGATGTGGCCGTGGTCACCACGGTGGACCTGGATCATCAGCAGTGGCTGGGCGACACCGTGGAGCAAATTGCAGCTGAGAAGGCCGGAATTCTGCGTGCCGGTAAGCCCGCGTTTTACGGCGATTTGCCGGTGCCGAAAAGTATAGTCGCGCGCGCCAGCGAGCTTGGCGCGCCGCTGCACTGGCCCGGCGATGGTTTTTCCTATCGTCAATCTGCTGGGGCGTCCGAGTGGCGCTGGCAGGGGGCGGCCACCGCGCTGGATCACCTGCCGCTGCCGCCGCACGAGGCGCAGCTGGCCAATCAGGCCGTTGCGTTGGCGGCGCTGGAAGTCGGTGCGGCGGAATGTCTCGATCTGCTGCGCGACCAGCCGGAGCTGCTGACCGCAAGCATCCTGCCGGGCCGTCTGCAGCACCATAGTGACCGGCATCACTGGTTACTGGATGTCGGGCACAATCCACAGGCTGCCGATGTATTGCGGGAAAGTTTCGGCACGGCGCGGCCGGCGGCAGTCGTCGTGGGCATGATGGCTGACAAAAATGCTGTCGAATTCGCGCAGCGGCTGGATGCATCCGGGGCGGAATGGTTTGTATGCCCGACCTTTGGTTTCCGGGCGGCTGATCCCGCCGAGCTGGCGGCGCGGCTGACACCGCTGCTGGCCCGACCGCCGGTGGTTTGCGAGACGGTCGCGGCGGCCATGCGGCAGGCGCGGGCGACGACGCCGCCCGGCGAATTGATCGTTGTGACGGGTTCATTCGGCGTGGTAGGGCCCGCTTTGCAGTGGCTTGGTCTATACTGAGAAGTCAGGGTTAAGGGGTTAGCGGATTTCCATGGATCGGACACTGTTGGAGCGAATGGTCGGCGCCGTTGTCCTGGTGCTGCTGTTCGTTTTGTTTGCACCGGTGCTGCTGGCCGGCAGTGCCGATGGCGGTCGCAGTGGCGCTTTGCCGCCCGCGCAAAGCGAGGGCAAGCGTACCGAAGTTATTATTCTCAACGCGCCTGTCAATGCGCCGCCGCGCGTAACCGAGGCGGCGGCAGCGGCCGCCGTTAAGCCTGCGGCCGGCAAGCCAGCAACCGCAGCGCCTGCCGCTGCAACGGCGACACCGTCAGGCTTCGCCGTGCAGCTGGGCAGCTTCAGTGCGCGCGACAATGCTGATCGGTTTGCTGCCCGCATCCGCAGTGAAGGCTACCAGGCTTTTGTGGTGAAAAGCGCCGCAGCCTCGGGCTCGCTATACCGGGTTTACAGTGGCCCGGCTGCGTCCCGTGCGGCGGCCGGCGAACTCGCGGCCAAACTGCAGGCAGCGGGACACAATGTCATGGTGACGGAATTGAGCCGGAATTCGGGCAAGGGCAGTGGCGGCTGAAGTCAGTGAGCTGATTCTGTTCGACTATGCCGTTATTGCGGTGATGAGCTTTTCTACGCTTATCAGCCTGTTTCGCGGTTTTTTCAAGGAAGCCATGTCGCTCGGTACCTGGGTGGTAGCGATCTGGGTAGCTTGGAAGTTCGGCCCGCAACTGGCGGGCGTGCTGGAAAGCGTGATTACGCCCACGGCGGTGCGCCTGTGGGCCGCTCGGGCACTGGTGGTGATAGGCGTACTGATAGCAGGCGGACTACTCGGGCAGTTTTTTCATTTTGTGCTCGAAACCACGGGCCTGACGGGCACCGACCGCGCTATCGGCATGGTGTTCGGCTTCGGCCGCGGCGTGGTGCTGGTGGGGCTGATGCTGGTGGTCATGGAGGCGGCCGATTTTGACGAGACGGAATGGTGGCCGGAGTCGGTTTTGATTCCTTATTTTGCGACGGTAACTGATATGATTCGCAACGCTGCCGAGGACGGCATTCACTTTCTTGACGACCTTGAGGAAGAACAACCCGGCGCCGGAGCTGCGGCCCCTCCGGACACGGCTGAGCCCGGGTGAGCGGGCTGAATCGGGATTAATTGATCAATGTGCGGCATTGTCGGAATAGTCAGTAACAAGCCGGTCAACCAGTCAATCTATGATGCGTTGATTGTGTTGCAGCACCGTGGCCAGGACGCTGCGGGCATCATGACCGATGACGCGGGCACTCTTTGTCAGCGCAAGGACAACGGTCTGGTGCAGGATGTTTTCCAGCGCAAACACATGCTGAGGCTGCGCGGCAACATGGGAATCGGCCATGTGCGTTACCCGACTGCCGGTATGTCATCTTCAGCCGAAGCGCAGCCTTTTTACGTCAATTCTCCCTACGGAATATGCCTCGGCCACAATGGCAACCTGACCAACACACGGGAACTGCAGGAGCTGCTGCGCCAGCAGGATAAACGCCACCTGAATACCGGCTCGGACACTGAGGCTCTGTTGAATGTATTCGCGCATGAACTGCAGCAGAGTCAGTCGGCTGAACTGACCCCTGCCGACGTGTTCGCCGCCGTTGAGGGTGTGCACCAGCGATGCCACGGCGGCTACGCCATTGTTGCCATGATCATGGGTCACGGTGTGCTTGGTTTTCGTGACCCGCACGGTATCCGTCCGGTGGTTTTAGGCCAGCGCGACACCAACGGCTTTACCGAATATATGGTGGCCTCCGAGAGTGTTGCGCTGGACGCGCTGGGTTTCGAGCTGGTCCGCGATATTCTGCCAGGCGAAGCCGTCTATATCGAAGCTGACGGCACCCTGCACAGCAAGCTCTGTGGCGTATCGAAATCCTATACCCCGTGCGTGTTTGAATACGTGTATTTTGCCCGGCCGGATTCCATCATGGATGGCATTTCGGTTTACAAGTCGCGCATGCGCATGGGCGAGAGGCTGGCGGACAAGATTCTGCGTGAACGTCCGGATCACGATATCGATGTGGTCATACCCATACCGGATTCCAGCCGCACCAGTGCCTTGTCGGTAGCCCACAGCCTGGGCGTCAAATATCGCGAAGGCTTTATCAAAAATCGCTACATCGGCCGGACTTTTATCATGCCCGGTCAGGAAATGCGGCAGAAATCGGTCCGCCGCAAGCTGAACGCCATTGATCTGGAGTTTCGCGACAAGGTGGTGTTACTGGTGGATGACTCCATCGTGCGCGGTACCACGTCCAAGCAGATCATCGAAATGGCGCGTGATGCCGGCGCCCGCAAAGTTTACTTTGCGTCCGCCTCGCCGCCGGTGCGCTACCCGAACGTGTTTGGTATCGACATGGCGGCCTCGGCCGAGCTGGTGGCATGTGATCGCAGCGAAGCCGAGGTAGCAGACATCATTGGTGCCGACTGGCTTATTTATCAGAACCTCGATGATTTGATTCAGGCGGTGCAATACGATAACGGCGACATCAAGGAATTCGATACCTCCTGTTTCTCGGGGGAATATGTCACCGGCGATGTGACTGTCGAATACCTGCGCGAAGTTGAGGCACTGCGTTCTGATAAGGCCAAAAAGGCCCGCGAAAAAGCTCGTCGCAAGCGTAAGCCTTTCAAGGACGGGCAGGTGGGGCCCAGCGCCGGGGTTGCATAAGCGCTCATGAGTATCAGGGTTCTCGTTATCGAGAGCAGCAAAGACTATCGTGCGCTGATCAGTAATCACATTAGCGTACGCTGGCGTGATGCGAAGGTTACCGAATACGACCCGGCAGAATCCGGGCGCTTTTCCGAAAATTTTTCCGGTGCCGGGAATGACCTGGTGATTCTTGGCGACCCGCTGGAGCCGGTTAAGGGTCTCGATACACCCAGCGGCGGCGAGAGCGGGCTCGACTGGCTGAACCAGTTTCGTCAGGTTCGAGGTTTTCCGCCGGTGCTGATAATCGGCGATGGCGATGAACGCGCTGTGGTGCGCGCTATCAAGAGCGGCGCGGCCGATTACATTTCCCGCGAACGTCTGCGCCACAAAGAGCTGATCGCGCTGATCGAAAATATTCTCGAAGAGCAGGATGCGGGCAATGAAAAAAGCCAGACGCAGGTGCCGGCTGACAGCCTCGAGATTCCCGGCCTCAAGGGCTACGCCATAGAACGTTGCATTTCCGGCGGAGATATTTCATCGGTATATCTGGCGCGCAAAAAGGACGATGATCAACCGGTGGTATTGAAAGTGTTGCGGCAGGTTCCGGATTTCGGCGGCGACAATGCGCTGCTGGACCGGTTTCTCGCCGAGTTTGAAGCCATTGGCAAGGTTAGCCATCCAAACGTGGTGAATATTTTTGACCTTGGTATTGCCGACAATCATGCTTTCATCGCCATGGAATACTGCAGCCGCGGTAGTTTGAAGCGGCTGATTCGCCAGGGTATGTATGCGCGGGATGCGGAAAAGGTTATGCGCACTATCGCCGGTGCATTGGGTGCGATACATACTAATGGCATATTGCACCGTGACCTTAAGCCGACCAATGTGTTGTTTCGTGAAGACGGCAGTTTGGCATTGATTGATTTCGGGCTGGCAAAGCAGGCGCATCTGCAGGCGGAGCTGACCGGCACCGGTGAAATTTTTGGCACGCCTTATTACATGAGTCCGGAGCAGGGCCATGGGGAATCTCTGGACGAGCGTTCGGATATATACAGTTTGGGGATTATTTTTTACGAGATGCTGACCGGGCAGAAACCCTATGAAGGTAAGACGGCCATGTCAGTCATACTTAAGCATGCGCGTGAGCCAATACCGCAGTTACCCAATCACCTGACAGCATACCAAGGCGCTATTGACAAAATGATGGCCAAACGGCCAGGGCAAAGGTTTCAGTCGGTCAGGGAAATTCTTGACTGGCATCCGGCTGCTGCCTGACCGACAGTAACCCTGTGTATTAGACGAAGGTGAGCCGTTCCGTGCGCCGCCCGTTTTCATCCCAGTAAAGCACCGGGCCATCGTTGTACCAGTCGCCCAGCACTATCCGTTGAGCCGGCGCACCGTCAAGTTCAAATTCATGTTCGGCAGGACGGTGGGTATGGCCATGCAATAACACCTGCATTTGATGTGCGCGCATGCACTGCTCCACAGCTTCCTGATTGACGTCCATGATGCCGGCCGTTTTGTATTGTTTTTGTGCGCGACTTTCGCCGCGAATTTTAGCGACAATGCGGCTGCGGGCGGCAAAGGGCAGGGCGTGGTAGAGCATTAGTGCGACGGGGTGATGCGTAATGCGACGGTAGCGCTGGTACTGTACATCGTCGGTACAGAAGATGTCGCCATGACTGATCATCATTGGCTCACCATAGACTTCAATGATGCTTGGGTCATCCAGGGGCTGCAGGCCGGCGGCGCGCAGGAATGCCGGGCCGATCGAAAAATCGCGGTTGCCGACCATGAAATAGCAGCGGGGTTGCTGCTGTGTGTAGCTGGCGAGTGCGGCCGTGACTTCCCGGAAATGCGGATTTGGATCGTCGTCACCAATCCAGTATTCGAACAGGTCACCGAGGATATATAGCCGCTCGAGCTCCAGTGCCGGGCCGTGCAGAAAACGTATGAAGGCCTGTGTTGCCGCTGGCCGCGCAGCATCGAGGTGCAGATCAGATACGAAAGCAACGGTCACGCCAGTCCCGGACGCTTATTCGTCGGTGATTTCGTCGTCTTCTGATTCCTGCGGTATCGGCAGCGGCTCTTCATCTACCAGTTCCATGCTCAGGATCACGATCGGCTCCGTCGGTACGTCCCTGGCGAGCTCTGGAATCGGTCCCGGGCCGGTCGCGCGGTAACCGATATCGTCAACGATCTCCATTCCGCGGGTGATGCGGCCGAACACGGTATAGCCCCAGCGTCGCGGGTTTGGGTCCAGAGGCAGGTTGTCGGCGAGGTTAATGTAGAACTGGGAATTTGCGCTGTGTGGCTCGCCGGTGCGGGCCATGCCCACAAAGCCGCGCCGGTTGCTGAGGCCATTGCCAGATTCATTGGGGATAAGCGTTTTGGTTGTCTTAAGCTTGTAATCGGTGTCATAGCCGCCGCCCTGGACAACAAAACCCTCGACAATGCGATGGAAAACAGTGTTCTCGTAGAAACCGCTGTTGACCAGATCAATAAAGTTGCGCACATGCAGCGGTGCTTTTCCGGTAAAGAGCTCCAGACGCAAATCGCCAACACTGGTTTTGATTTCGATCTGCGGGTAGGGCGGCAATTCCACCGGGGCCGCGTCCTGGGCAAGCCCGGCAACAGCGAACAAAGTCAGAGCAAGCAGGGTAGCCAGTTTGTTCATAAGTGTGTGTTCTCCCGGTTCTAAACAGTGAGTTTAACCGTTTTCGTTGGCGGCCAGCGTATTGTGCATCAGCATGGCAACCGTCATGGGTCCGACCCCGCCGGGCACCGGAGTGATCCACGCAGCGCGCTCCGCTGCGGGCGCAAAGCAAATATCCCCCTTCAGGGTGCCGTCCTGCTGCCGATTGATGCCAACATCAAAGACCACGGCGCCTTCTTTGACCCACTCACCCGGAATCAGTTCAGGTTTGCCTACTGCGACGGCCAGAATATCAGCTTGCCGAACCAGAGCCTCCAGATCGGTCGTGAACTTGTGACACACCGTGACCGTAGCGCCGGCAAGCAGAAACTCCAGTGCCAGTGGACGCCCCACGATATTCGATGCGCCGACAATTACGGCATGCTGACCTTTGGCGTCCACCCCAATATGGTCAAGCAATTTCATTATGCCGTATGGCGTGCATGGTCGCAGTGATGGAATGCGCTGCGCCAGGCGACCGACGGTAAAAGGATGGAAACCATCCACGTCCTTGCGCGGATCGATACGCTCAATGATCGTATGGGCTTCAATGTGGTCCGGCAGCGGCAGCTGCACCAGAATGCCGTCCACGGTCACATCGCTGTTCAGGATGTCGATCAGGGCCAGCAATTCATCTGCAGTGGTTGCGGCTGGCAAGTCATGGGCGAAAGACAATATGCCGGCCTGTTCGCAGGCAGCGCGTTTATTGCGCACGTAAATCGCCGATGCCGGATCCGTGCCCACCTGGACAACCGCCAGACCGGGTGGCCGGTGGCCCGCAGAGACGCGCTCAGCTACCCGCCGTCGGACACTTTCGCGTATCTCCCCGGCGATGGCTTTGCCGTCGATAATGTTGGCGGTCATGCGTTATCCCGAAAGGTCTGCAGCAGGCGCGCCACGATACCAGAGGATGCCCGGCCGCAAAAGCTCGCAGCCTTTTGCAGCAGCGGGAATTTGCGGTGTTTCATTGACCTGTTTGGGGTA
>CAYGKB010000022.1:0-18130 GCA_964350425.1 uncultured Chromatiaceae bacterium
ATGCTGCGATCTTCCCGCAGGCCCCTGCCAATGCCGGCAAGTCCGTAGGCCGGCGCCGCGACCGACAGCGCCAGATACTTAAGCACCGCCGCAGTGCCTGCAAGCAGCGGCAGCATGGCGGCCACGCGGGTGCCGCTCAGCACCTGACTGCCGGCGGCAAACAGAAACACATCTTCAATGCAGTCGAGGGTAGCGGCCAGCAACGGCGCCCACAGCAGTATCGCGCCCCACTGCTGCCATTTGCCGGGCAGGCGCATGGCCAGCAGACCGAGTAGTCCTGCCAGCAGCAAGCCGTAGCCCCAGGCAAACACGATATCGCCCGGCATCAGCAACGCCAGAATGGCGCGCTGCCCTGCCGGCGTGAATGACAGGAAAACTTCGCTGTAGCGCTCCGGAGTGAACGCAATTTGCAGACAGGTCAGCTCGGCCAAACGGTCGCCGACCACGGCTGCCGGTTCCGCCATCAATACGCCGGTAGCAAAACCAAAAATCAGAAAACCTGCCGCGGCGATAAGCGCAAAAACCACGGGCGCGTTCGGCCGTCGCATCAGTGTCTGCAATTTTTTCTCCCTGCTGCGTGCCGGATATTATTGTTGTTAGCCTGCCAACTCGGCGCGATGCGCAAAGTATTGCAGAGCTTCAGGATTCGCCAGCGCTCCCGTGTCCGGGACATCCTCACCGTGGATGACAGCACGGATCGCCAGTTCCACGGTCTTGCCGCTGACAGTGCGGGGAATATCCGCGACCTCCAGTATCAGGGCAGGCACATGCCGGGGTGAAGCTGCCGCGCGGATCGCCGCGTTTACTGTCGCGCGTAACTCATCGTCCAGCTCGACGCCCGCTGCTGTTACCACAAACAGCACCACCCGCTCGCCGGCAGCGGTTTGCTGGCCAATCGCCACTGCATCGGCAATGCCTGCCACCGTCATGACAGGATCAACTATTTCCGCACTCCCCATGCGCACACCTCCCGGGTTCAGTGTCGCGTCGGAGCGGCCGAGAATCCTGAAGCTTTGCGCGTCGGTCATCACGGCAAGGTCGCCCTGCGCCCAGCAACCGGCAAATTTTCTGAAGTAACTTTGCTCGAATTGCGTGCCGTCCGGATCGCCCCAGAACCCCAGCGGCATGGAAGGAAAAGCCCGGGTGCAAACCAGTTCACCCGCCTGCCCTCTGACCGGCTTGCCGCTGCTATCGAAAACGTCCACTGCCATACCGAGACCGGCGGACTGGATTTCGCCGCGCCGCACCGGCAGCAGCGGATTGCCGAGCACAAAACAGGAAATAATGTCGGTACCGCCCGATATAGAACACAACTGCACAGACGGCCCGATTCTGTCGCGCACAAAATCATAACTTTCAGCCGGCAACGGTGAACCGGTAGATAAAATCGAGCGCAGTCCGGGCAAGCGAATTGTCTGGTTCGCAAATACTCCGGCCTTGGCGGTTGCGAGCAGAAAACGCGGACTGGTGCCGAATACGGTTATCTGCTCGTCGCGGGCAAGCTGCCAGAGGCTCTGTTGCCCGGGAAAAAACGGTGAACCGTCATAGAGCAGAATAGCGGCTCCCGTCGCCAGCGCACCAACCAGCCAGTTCCACATCATCCAGCCACAGGTGGTGAAATAGAACAGCCGTTCACCTTCGTGCAGACCGGTATGCAGTGCGTGTTCTTTCAGGTGCTGCAACAACGTACCGCCTGCACCGTGCACAATGCACTTGGGTTTGCCGGTGGTGCCTGACGAATACATGATGAACAGCGGATGATCGAACGGCAGCTGCACAAAATCCTCCAGCAACTCACCGTTAAACAGCTCAGCAAAGTCGGTAAACTCAACGGTGTTTGCGGACTCAGCCGGAAAATCCGCGAATCGGACCAGCACGCGCTGCTGCAGTCCGGGCAGTTGCGCCGCAACGGCGGCAAGACTGGCACAACAATCAACACGTTTGCCCGCATAGCTGTAACCATCGCAGCCGAACAGAATTTTTGGTGCCGCCTGCGCAAAGCGATCAACTATCGCTGGCACACCGAAATCCGGTGAACAGGACGTATAGATTGCGCCGATGGCGGCGGCGGCCAGCATGATTATCACCGCCTCGGGGCCATTGGGCAGAATGGCCGCAACCCGATCGCCCGGCTGCAGACCAGCGGCGCGCAGAGACGCGGCCAGATCACGCACCCTGACAGCCAGTTCGGCACAGCTTAATTGCTGCCGCCGGCCGGTTTCATCACGACATAGCAGCGCCGGCCGCGCATCGGCATGGCGCAGAATATTTTCCGCATAATTCAGTCTGGCGCCGACAAACCAGCGCGCTGCCTGCAGGGTCGGCCCCGGCACAAAAATTTCATCAGCCGGTTGCGAGAATCGCACCCCACAGAAATTTGCCAGCTCGCCCCAGAACTCACCTGGCTGTTCTACTGACCAGCGATGCAAGGCGTGGTAGCCACCGGCCAGCCGATACTTGTCGGCACAGACAGCCATAAACGCCCCCATGGCGGTTGCCGCCACTGCGTCGTCCGCAGGCGACCAAACCGTTTCTGCTGCTTGCTGCTGCGCCATAAGTTTGAAGCTCTCACCGTTTGAGAACGGTTCTTATCTTTACCGGTCAGCCTGCGCCGGCCCTTTGTCGTAGTATGATAAACGCGACAGCTTTGGCGGAGACACTGCATCATGGTGAAAGCTGACACAAACAGTCCGGCCAATAACAACAATACGGACAACCTGCCGTTTCTTGCGCCCTGCCGCAAACTTCGGCCGGGTGACCCTTTGCGCTGGCTTGCCGAAGGCTATGCCGACATGAAAATGGCGCCGCGACAGAGTCTGCTATATGGCGGCGCCATGGCAGCAATTTGTCTGCTGTTGGGATTACTGGGCAACATCTGGGGTGGCTTTATTATCCCGCTGGCCATTATGGGCGGCATTGTGTTTCTGGCGCCGGTGCTGTGCCTCGGTCTGTATGCAATCAGTGCACAGCTTGAGCGCAAACAGCCGGCGATGCTGGGGCGCACCTTTCGCGAAGCTGCCAAACGGCGGCTTAGCACGGAACTGGTTTTTGCGCTGATACTACTGGTGGTATTTCTGATCTGGGCGCGCGCCTTTTCCATGGTGCAGGTGTTCATGCCCATGGAAACGCAACCCGCATGGCGGGATGTTGCCGGCTACTACACAGTGATGCTGGTAGTAGGCGGCTTCTTTGCAAGCATTACGTTCGCGTTCAGTGCGTTCTCGCTGCCGATGATTATGCACCGTAATGTGGACGCCGTGACCGCAGCCATTACCAGCGTCAACGCTGTATTGCGCAACAAGCTCGTCATGGCAATCTGGGCATTTATAATTCTGCTGTTCGTGGTAGTCGGCATTGCGACGTTTTTTGTCGGTGCCATTTTCCTCTGGCCATTACTGGGTCTCGCCACATGGCACGCCTACCTCGACACCATTGATGCATCGGAATTCCCGCGACACACCGAGGGCATTACCTCGGTGCCACGGTTTCTGGATTAGTCAGCCCCGCCGCCTAGTCAACTTCGTACTTCGAACCACGAGCCTTATCACGCTTATAGTTCAGGTGCGAAGTTTCGTTGGGCTCTTCCCATTCAGTCGGCGCGCTGAGAAAACTCGGGTAATGCCGGGCGACGTATTCATAGAGGTCGGCCGGCACCTCTTCAACTGAACGCAGACTTGCGGTCTGTGTGCGCCATACCATGTCGCCGGCCAGTTCGCCCATATGCATCCAGGCCTGCCAGGGCCCTACGCGTGTCCAGGCGCCGCGATTCTGAATATAGCCGTCATAGTTCGGATCAAACAGCAGATCGGCATCGGCTCGCACCTGCCACCATTCGCTTGCGCGCACCGTGGGCCCGAAATACTCGTCCGGATACTCCTCTTTGGTATACGGCGACTCCCAGGAAAAGTTTGCGTCAAATGACGTTATGGCTTCGTTACCTATGAAATCCCAGGGCAGGATAAACGGGAAGGACTGAACTTCAGCATTCTTGCCAAAACGCTGCTCGAAAACCGGCTTGTAAATCGAATTGACCGGGTCGTTATAGGTTGGATAAACCTCAACCGTCTTACCGGTAACAGGATTGTCCCAGGTCTCGAGAATTTTGCCGCTGCGAATATCCCGGTAGACTGATACTTCGCGATGCAGATTTGTATAGGTACCGTCGCCGTTGTCGAGTATGCGCGACACCCCGAAGCCCTCGTAATCAAACAGCGGCTTGCCGGGGCTAAGATCATCCAGAATGGCGTGGCAACGGCCTTTATACCAGCCGGCATGCTCCTCGCCACTACCGTGATAGCCGATCAGCCGCAACCACATACGCAGATTGTCTTCGGCGCTCATCGGGTCGAAAGAATCCGGCGCCTTGTACACCGTACCGCCCTTGGGTCCGGGTGTGCCAATGCGCAGCGCCGGCGCAGCGCCTTGGTCTGCTGCCGGCCCGGCAGCCTGACCACAACTGGTAAGACCAGCCATCAAAGCAGTGCCGCCGCCGAGCGCGCCGAAACCACCCATAAATCCCCGCCTGGAAATACTCATTGGTTTTTCTCCCATAAAAAAAGAGGCAGGAAAACCTGCCTCTTTTTATTGCTTGCTCGTCGTTTTACTGCTGCGCGCGAAATTACTGATGCCGGTAGCTGAACGTCAGCATGTATTCCCGCGGCGGCTGCGGCGTGCGGATATTGGTGCCGTTACCTGCAATACCCGAGAACAAATCTTCGGAATCATTCAGGTTGGTACCGGACAACGCCACCGACCATGGCCCGTTGGATTGCTCCAGACCGATGCGGCCGTTGTAACGGGTGTAGTCCGGAATATCCAGCACGTTGTTAATGGTTGCGTAATAGCCGCTGGCGTAGTCGAGATCAGCCGACAGCAGAAAATCCCAGTCAGGACTTACAGCACGGCGATAGTCCAAACCCAGCCGGACAGTCTGGCGGGGCTGGCCCGGCAGGCGTCCTTTGGCAGCAGCCGGTGCCAGCTTGGCCAGCGTTGCGCTACTGATGTCTTCGTCGGTCAGACCAATTGCAGTCCAGACCTGCAGGTTGTCGGTGACGTCAAGTGTGGCCTCGATTTCCAGACCCTTTACGTCCACGTCACCAACGTTCTGAATCGGAAAGCTGCCGCCAACGGTGTCAATGGCCGTCTGCTGCAGTTCGTCATATTGCGCGTAGAAAGTCGAAATATTCAAACGCACCCGATCGCGAATCTCGGTCTTGACGCCTGCCTCCCAGGAAGTAACGGTCTGCGGATCAAAGATCACACGGTTGCAGAACTGGTTGCCGAAACACAGCGTCTGGAAACCGCCAGCCTGGAAACCGCGCGATACACCGGCAAACACCATGGTGTCTTCACTGAGTTGCCACTGACCGATCAGCCGCGGCGTGAATTCATTGAAATTGTCGCCGATATCATTGGTCCAGGGACCCGGGGTCGGCATGGCGGCACCGTCATTACACAGCGTGCCGGTGCAGGTATTTTGATATTCCTTGTCATCCAGCGTCCAGCGGGCGCCGGCTGTCAGCGAGAAGCTGTCAGACACCTGCCAGGTGGCCTCACCGAAAATCGCGTAGCTGGTTGTGTCTGTCTCCGAAGACTCAAGCAGGCTCAGACCAGCGACGTCCAGATTGGCGCGATAGTCCTGCTCACCGGATTCCTTCATGAAAAACATACCGGCGATCCAGTCCACGTTGTCATTGCCGCCGGCAAAGCTGAACTCCTGGGTGAAGGTCTGGTTTTCGGCCAGCGAGCGGATAAAGAACCCGCCTGTCGGACTCGCCACAATAAAGGCCGGAGCGGCTTCGAAAGCGCCGCCGTTGAGGTCAAAGTTGAAGCGGTCGCGCACGTCCCCGTAACTGGTCAGAGAACGGAAGGTAAAACCTTCCAGCGCCCAGCTCATATCCAGCGACGCATTGCCTTGTTTGGTTTCGCCGAGACCGGCCGTGGTGTCCGGCACCAGCGTGGTGTAGAAGCCTTCCACCGGGCTGCCGGGCGATGCCGGCGGTGAAATAGTAGGACCGTAAGGAATGGCGTTGTAACCGTCATTTTCAGCGTCAACGTATTCAAGTGTTGCCACAGCACTGAAGACATCGTCGCCAAACAAATTCAGCTTGGTGCGCACCGCCTTGTTGTCATATTCACCCAGCTTGCGGCCGCCTACCGAACCGCGCTTGATCCAGCCTTCACCGCGGTCGTTGTAGAGGCCTGAAATGGACAGACCGACCCCGTCGGCAACGGCACCACCAATGGCGCCAGTGACCTTGGTGGTCTCGAAGTCGCCCATGCCCAGGGAAGCGTTCGCGTAAAAATCCTCGCCTGGCGTGCGGGTAATAACCTTGATGGCACCGGCAATGCTGTTGCGTCCGTAGAGCGTGCCCTGCGGACCGCGCAATACTTCGATACGCTCAATATCAGCCAGTTCCAGGTTCACCGTGCCTACCCGACCCCGGTATACGTCATCAATGTAGATACCAACCGGTGCTTCGGCCGCGTTAAACCCAGGGTTCTGGACGCCGGCACCACGCATAAACACCTGCATGGCTGCGGCACCTGCGGTTACCGTGTAGGTCTGCAGGTTCGGCACGTTCTTGGCGATATCTGCGACAACCTCGATATTCAGGCGCTGCATATCTGTATCGGACAGGGCAGTCACCGAAATCGGCACCTCCTGGATATTGGCGTCACGACGCTGCGCGCTCACCGTAATTTCATCAGTGGCCTGAGCTGCAGCCGGAACAACCAGCGCTGCGGCCAGAACCGAATAAAGCGTGCGGGAAATATTCTTGTACATTGTCGGGACAACCCCCTGGTTTCGTGTCCTGCAAAAAACACCCTGCAGTGGTATCGGCTGCAGGCACTGGCGCACTGTAACGCTCAAGTTACCCGATTGTGGTCAATAGCGCCGCCGTGCGCAAGCCCACACGCCATGGCCTTGCTATGATTATCCGATGCGGATACTCATTACCGGTGCCGACGGGCAGCTAGGCAAGTCGCTGCAGGACACCGCGCCACAAGGCCCGGAAATCATCCCGACCGACCTGCATAACCTGAATCTCTGCGATGCCGCGACATTGCGGACCGGCCTGCATAATTACCGGCCGGATGTCATTATCAATGCGGCAGCCTACACGGCGGTCGATCGCGCCGAAAGCGATGCTGCCGCTGCCTATGCGGTAAACAGCGAAGCCGTCCGGCGGCTGGCGGATTTTTGCGCTGAAACAAATACACGTCTGATCCACGTCTCGACCGATTTTGTGTTTGCCGGCGATGCCGATACCCCCTATCCACCCGCTGCCGCGGCGAATCCTGCCAGCGTCTATGGCAAGTCCAAGCTTGCCGGGGAGCAGCAGCTCGCCGCCGCCGGCTGCGATGCCCGGACGGTGCGCACCAGTTGGGTATACAGCGAACACGGCCACAACTTTGTTAAAACCATGTTGCGGCTGGCTGCGGAACGCGACCGACTGACTGTCGTGGATGACCAGATCGGTGCGCCGACTTATGCGCGTAATCTGGCCAAGGTGCTCTGGCGACTGCTGGAAATCTGGCCGGATGCCCGCCTGCTGCACTATGCCGATGCCGGGGCAACCAGCTGGTACGGCTTTGCCGAGGCGATTTTTGCCGAAGCCCGCGCTGCAGGTTTGCTGGACGGCGTGCCGGAGCTTGCGCCGACCAGCACTCTGGACTACGGTGCGCCTGCGCCACGGCCGGCCTACAGCGTGCTGGACAGCTCACTGACCAGCACGTTGCTGAATATCAGGCCGCCACCGTGGCGTGATGCCCTGCGGGAAATGCTGCAACACCATGACCACACTCAATAACAAACGGAAGTCCGACTTCAACAAGCTGCAAAAGCGACTGCGCCGCAATGCCGGGCAGGCTATCGCCGACTACAACATGATTGCGGCCGGCGACAGGGTGATGGTCTGCCTGTCTGGCGGCAAAGACTCCTATGCGATGCTCGACATTCTGCTGGGCCTGCAGCACAACGCGCCGGTGGAGTTTGAGCTGGTTGCGGTCAACATGGACCAGAAGCAACCCAACTTTCCGGAACATGTATTACCGGCCTACCTCGATTCGCTCGGCATCGAGTACCACATTGTTGAGAAAGATACGTACTCAATAGTTAAAGACAAGATTCCGGAAGGCAAGACCACCTGCGGACTATGCTCGCGCCTGCGCCGCGGCACCCTTTATGCCTTTGCGGAAAAAATCGGCGCCAGCAAAATTGCACTGGGTCATCACCGCGATGACATTGTCGAGACACTGTTTCTGAATTTGTTTTATGGCGGCCGGCTGGCTGCCATGCCGCCGAAACTGCTGGCCGACGACGGCCGCAACATCGTCATCCGGCCCCTCGCGTATTGTCGCGAGCGCGATCTGGCAAAGTACGCTCGTCTGCGGGACTTTCCGCTGATCCCCTGCGATCTCTGCGGTTCGCAGGAGAACCTGCAGCGGCAGCAAATCAAAGCCATGCTGGCCGAATGGGAGAAAAAGTCACCGGGTCGCAGCAACAATATTTTCCGCGCCTTGCAGAATGTTGCCCCCAGCCAGCTGGCCGATGCGGGTCTGTTTGATTTCCGGAACCTGATCCTGGACCGCGCCGGCGCCCGGGCGCCCTATGCCTTCGATGCCGACGAAACGTCACGTTCATCTGTCGAACAGCCGCTGAAATTCGTGAAACCCGGGCGCACCGGCTGATTCAGCCTGAAACCGTTTACCCGGGCACAGCGAAAACACTCCTGTAACAACCCGACCCGGCGCGGAAGGTCGCCCCGGAGCACATTGCCATCACAGGAGAATAGTTATGAGCCCTGTCACCGCACTTGCCGAGGCAACCCGCCACATAGTTCGTGGCCGTGACGATAATGCAGACGACAACCCGTCGCAGGTAGCCCTGCGACCGGAAGCCGTCAAGGTCAGAACCGCACTGGCGGCTCGCGGCCTGGAAACCCCGATGGTGCCTGTCGCCATGACCACGGCTGAAAAACAGGCTGTCATCCGCGGGCATTTTGAAGAAATTTTGCAGATTCTGGGGTTGGACCTGACCGATGACAGTCTGGCGGAAACACCGCAGCGCATTGCCAAAATGTATGTGCGGGAGATTTTTTCCGGCCTCGACTACCACAATTTTCCGCGCCTGACCGCCATCGAAAACAAAATGCAGGTGGATGAAATGGTGCGCGTCAGTGACATTGATTTGTCATCAACCTGCGAGCATCACTTCATTACCATTGATGGCAAAGCAACAGTTGCCTACATACCCGATGAGAAAGTTATCGGCTTGTCGAAGATCAATCGCATAGTGCGCTTTTTCGCCCAGCGCCCGCAGGTTCAGGAACGGCTGAACGAACAAATTCTGGTTGCGCTGCAAACCCTGCTTGAAACAGATGACGTTGCGGTCAGCATCACTGCCACTCACTTCTGCGTCAAAGCCCGGGGCGTAATGGATGCCAACAGCCGCACGACCACGACCTCGCTGGGCGGCCTGTTCAAGCAGAATTCAGCCACCCGCAAAGAGTTTCTCGCCGGACTGGAACGCGCTTAAGCTCTACCAGGCTATGGTCTCGCCGTTGAAGCGGCGAAAACTGCCAGTGTCGGCCAGCGTATAGCTGCCAATCAATGTTCGCAGGCCTGCGGCGCTGTCGGGTATTTCGATATCCGCAGTGCCGAAGTCCATGCGGGTTTTGACGTAACCGGGGCATACCAGGGCAACTATTACCCCCTGTTCGCGCAGCAGCGCTGCCAGCAGACTCATGGCTTTGTTAATAGCAGTCTTGCTGGTGGCATAGGCAAATGCCGCGGTATCGCGTTCAACAATGGATCCGACCGTACTCGAGAGCGTGACAATTTTTTTCTGTTCACCCGCAAGAATATTCGGCAGCAATGCCTCGGCCATTCTGACCGGCCCAAAGGTGTTGGTGCGCAATACCTGTTCCCACACCGCGTAGTCAATACTGCCAAAATGCTGCCGGTCTATGTGTTCCGCAATCGGCACCGGTCCGATAATGCCGGCATTGTTGATCAGCACATCAATCGCCTTGCCGCGCAGCCGGGATGCCAGCGCATCAATGCTGGCATGGTCGGTCACATCAAGCGGTTCAACGCGCAGATGATCGCAGGCGAGTTCATTAAGGTCGGCCGCGTCGGCCGGTGACCGGCAGGTTGCTATCACCTCCCAGTCATCACGCAGATACTGGCGTGTCAGTTCCAGGCCGATGCCGCGGTTGGCGCCCGTGATCAATACTGTTGGCATGCTATGGTCCTCCGAGTCCAGAACGTATAATCCCGCTCCATGCCATTCAACTGGGAAGATCCGCTCCTGCTTGACCAGCAGTTGGGCGATGATGAATTGCTGATACGCGACAGCGTGCGTCGCTACTGCCGCGAAACACTTATGCCGCGCGTGCTGCCGGCATTCCGCGAAGCACAGCCGGACAGGGAGTTTCTGCGCGAAGCCGGCGAACTGGGTTTGCTGGGTGCCACATTGACAGGTTATGGCTGCGCCGGCCTCAGCTACCAGGCTTACGGCCTGATCGCGCGCGAGATTGAATACATAGACAGCAGTTATCGCTCCTCGCTGAGCGTACAGTCGAGTCTGGTGATGTACCCGATTTTTGCCTATGGCAGCGATGCGCAAAAAGACCGCTACCTGCCGGGTCTGGCTGCGGGTGAACTGGTCGGCTGTTTTGGACTCACCGAACCTGATCATGGGTCCGATCCTGCCGGCATGCAGACCACTGCGCGCGCCACCAAAGACGGCTACACGCTCAACGGCAGCAAAGCCTGGATTTCCAATGCGCCCATAGCCGACGTGTTCGTTATCTGGGCCAAAGATGAACAGGGCAAAACACTGGGTTTTGTGCTCGACCGCGACGCAGACGGGCTGACGACCACCACTTACGAAGGCAAGTTTTCATTGCGCGCAGCATCCACGGGAGGAATCACATTAAATAATGTGTTTGCCCGGGAAGATCAGCGCCTGCCGCAGGCTGATGGTCTGAGCGCGACTTTCGATTGCCTTAACCAGGCGCGCTACGGCATATGCTGGGGCGTAATGGGCGCCGCGGAGTTTTGCTGGCATGCGGCGCGCGGCTACGCTCTGGAGCGCAAACAATTTGGCAAACCCATCGCTGCTACTCAGCTGATACAAAAAAAGCTTGCCGACATGCAAACCGATATCGCACTCGGCCTGCAGGGCTGTGTAAGACTCGGCGAACTGTTCGATGCCGGCAACAAGTCACCGGAAGCCGTGTCTCTCCTGAAACGCAACAATTGCGGCAAAGCACTGGACATCGCCCGTCAGGCGCGCGACATCCACGGCGGCAATGGCATATCGGACGAGTATCATGTGATTCGGCACATGCTGAACCTTGAGGCCGTCAACACCTATGAAGGTACGCACGACATTCATGCCCTGATACTGGGCCGCTCGCAAACCGACCTGCAGGCTTTCAAATAACAACTGCCGGGTGCCCCAGCCAAAACATCAGTGAATACCGCCACGATCAAGAGCCTGTTTCCCGGAACCGTAATCGTTCTGATCGCGGCGTTGTCCGCTCTGTACCTGGCAGAGCAGTACAACGCGCCAGTCATGCTGTTTGCCCTGCTGCTGGGGATGGCACTTAGCTTTTTGTCGGAAGAAGAACATATCTGCCGCGGCATCAACTTTTCCGGCAAGACGCTGTTGCGACTGGGCGTGGCGCTGCTGGGCCTGCGCATCAGTTTTGCGCAGGTGTTGTCCATCGGCATAGCCAATCTCGCTGTTGTCAGTGCCGGCGTGGCCCTGACGATTGGGTTGGGAGTTATGCTGGCAGGCCGCTTCAGGCGCACACGCGACTTCGGCCTGCTGACCGGTGGCTCGGTCGCCATTTGCGGGGCTTCCGCAGCCATGGCTATCGCCAGTGTGCTGCCCGGCCATCCGGAACGGGAAAAACAGGTGGTGTTTACCGTGCTATGTGTAACCACGCTCAGCACCATTGCCATGATTGTTTATCCGCTTATCGTGACACGCTTCGGATTGCCGCCGCTGGAGGCCGGCGTATTTCTCGGCGGCACCATTCATGATGTGGCGCAGGTGGTAGGCGCGGGCTACAGCGTGTCAGAAGAAGCCGGCGACTTTGCCACCATTACCAAGTTGTATCGCGTACTGATGCTGGTACCGGTCTTTCTGGCGCTTGCCGCCGTGTTTCGCAGCAGCGACGGCTCGGACGGACGCGGCAAATTACCGCTGCCGATGTTCATTCTGGGTTTCGTGGCATGCATGCTGATTGCCTCGCTGCAATTGCTGCCGCAGGGCATTATTGCTTTTGGTCTCGATGCCTCGAAGTTTTTTCTGGTAATGGCTATTGCGGCCCTGGGCATGAAAAGCAGCCCCAAAGTGTTGTTTAAAGGCAGCGCGGGTGCGCTGGCCCTGGTCATTATCGAGACCCTGTTTCTGGGCGCTTTGATACTGCTCTGGATATTGTTCGGCAGCTAATAGACAGCGCCCGGGGAGGAGACACAATGTTTATTAATTTCTGGTATCCGGCAATGCAGTCGGAAGAACTCAGCGATGCGCCGAGCCAGGCCGCCGGAGGTGTGGCCGAATGATCATCAACAACTGGTATGTCGCGGCACAAAGCAGTGACGTTACCGACGCGCCATTCCGCACCCGCATGCTGGGCTGCGATTTTGTGCTGTTTCGCGACGCCGCGGGCGAGGTGGTTTGCCTGAGCGACATCTGCTGCCATCGCGGCGCCTCACTGAGTCGCGGCGCCTGCAGCAACGGGCGGGTGCAATGCCCCTATCATGGCTGGGAATTCGGCTCGACCGGCCAGGTGGAACTGATCCCGTCGCTGGGTCCGGATGCCAGAATACCGCGCCGCGCCCGCGTCGACTGCTACCCCGTCGAGGAACGTTATGGCCTGATCTGGGCGTTCCTCGGCGACATGCCGGACAGCGCCCGACCGGAGCTGCCGGAGCTGTTGCCCGAATACGGCGACGAGGATACCTGGCGCATGACTCGTCTGCAGCGCGACTGGGACGTACACTGGGGGCGGCTGAAGGAAAACCTTGCCGACGCCTCGCATCTGTTTCTGGTGCATTCCTTTGGTAAACATCTCAGCCCGGAGATGCAGATATTTCCCGTCGAGGAAACCGCCTGGGGGGTGCGTATCCCACAGACCTACAGCCAGACACCTACCAGGGACTCGCAGGTTTTTGAGAACGTGCCCGAGTCGGACAACAAGCGGCCAGAATCCAGCGTGCTGATCGAAATAAGCGTAATCGGCATGATTCAGAAAAACACCCAGCTAATGGCTTCGGGTTACAACCAGGTTATCTGGAATGCCCTGACGCCGATAGATGACACCCGGACGCGACATTTTAATTTGCATTTCCGCAATTTTCAGATGGATCCCAAACATGATGAATCAATGATGAAGACCATTGACTGGGGTTTGCAGGAAGATGCAGAGGTCATTGATCACCTGCAACCGCCACTGACACCGGATAATTTCACTGACGAGTTGTTTATCGAGCCTGATGGTCCGGAAAAAGCCTATCGCGAAAAAGCGCTTAAACTTGGCCGCGAGCTCGGCCGTATTGACTGGCGCCGCCGGCAGGAAATGGCACTGGAAAAAGCGCTGGTTATCCCGTCGCCGGCGCGGCGCGACGGCGGCAGCTGGATCCACGATACGGTGCCGCTACTGGACGACTAGGCCGGGCCGACCGGTTCACGCAGCTTTACCGCCATGGCTGCCAGCGCCAGCACTGCGGTTGCGGCGGCGACCAGGTCTCGAGCTTGAGCCCAAAGGAACCTGGCACAGGCAGCCCCCAGGACGGCGCAAAAGTATAAACTTTAAGCACTTCTCCCCCCTCCGATTATGTCGCGCCTTTATTGCAGGGCCGGCACCACCCGCTCGCCCAGCAATCTTATGGTGTCTTCCGGGTTGTCATAGATACGCAGCGCAATCTCGGTAAGACCGGCTTCCCGAAACTGATGCAGACGTTCGATCTCTTTGTCCAACTCACTGATCGCGCAGGTGGACGTCAGGTTGTCGACGAGCTGTTCAATGATGTGCTCCGGAACACCCTCAATATGATGGGTTTTCTTCGCCAGTGCAGTGAAAAATGCCTGCCGGTTGGCATCAACAATATCGCAGTCTTCCGGACTCATAAAATATTCATGGTTAGGACGCAGCAGCACCCCGCGCAGTGCCAGCCAGATGCGCGCTTCCCGCATCGCCTCCTCGCGGGTGGGCTTGACGTGCCAGGCCCAGAAATTGTTCATGCCGTAAGGCTCTTCCGACAGCCCCGCCGCTTTGCGCTCCGCGCTGATCAGCGCTTTGGCCTCGCTAACCTGCTGCACGATCTTGTCGCTCAGCATCAAACGCTGCGCTGCTTTGGCAGCCATGTGCAACATTTGCTCGCGATTGGCGCTGGCATAGATTCTTGGCGGCGTGCTGGTAGCCCAAAAGGGGTTGTAATTTCTGATCTGAAACACTTCGCCGTCATAGTTAAGACGCTCGCCTTTGGCCGCCAGCTCAAGAATTTCGATGGCTTCACGCATGCGCCGGACGCGACGATCAAATTTCATGTTCATTGCCGTGGCGGTACCCCCACCACCGCCCACCGTCATTTGCGCCCTGCCATCGGAGTATTCGTTCAGGGTAAGCAAAGACTTGGCCATCATTAGCGGATGCAGTTCATAGGAACTGACGGCGATCGGCCCCATCTTGATTTTCTGCGTCGCCAGCGCGGCTTTGACAAACACCGCAAAGGGGTCCCGGCCATCAAGCATGCCTGATATCCAGATTCCGCCCAGACCACAGTCCTCGGCAAGTTTGGCCAGCTCCGCAATACGCTCCGGCGAATTGTTCGATTCCAGAATAACGTCAATACGCATGGGCTTGCTCAGTCAGCTGCCGCAGCAGGCAGGTTCTTGGGATCGAGTACTACCAGTTCCGCGATCATACCCAGACCGGAATGGTTAAAGATGTGACAGTGCACCAGCCAGCGGCCGGCGCCGCCACCCGGCTCACCGCTTACAAATTGCGGCCGGTCTTCCAGGTGCACCCGCATCACCAGCCGGTGGACAGCCGGCACGTCGTACGTGTCTATGAATTCGTTGTAGTCGAATTCGTAAACGGTATTACCGTCCAGGTCCTCCAGCCGCAGCGGCTGATAGGAAAATCCATGCAGGTGCATGGGGTGATGCATCTGGGTGCCGTTACGAAACGACAGCTCCAGAGTGTCGCCGAGACGCGCATAGCGACTGGTAAACAAATGGGGAATCTCGCGATAGTCTTTGCCGCCGCCTTCCAGCTGCGTACCGTGTATGCCGTCAATGGATTCCCGCAGCCCCACGATCGTCAGCAGAAATTCGGGGTTGTCTATGCCGGGCTGGTCGCCACCCAGTTCAGCCGGGTCCAGCAATCCCTGCAGCGGACGATCGCGAAGTGATTCAACCTCAGCGGCAACACGCGGATGCGCACGCAAGGGAGTATCTGCGGCAATAACAAAATTCTCTGTCGGCGCCTCGGTTACCCGGAAATGCGCCACCGGCACGGTAGGCACGGGCGCATAACCGTGCGGATACTGCGCCGTACCGTAGTGCTGGAAATCCAGCGTCCACAGCGTCAGCACATCGCCCGGCCTGGCATCATCCGGCACCCGGAACACCACATCCGACCGGTTAGCCACACCCAGCGTGATTTCGCCCGGCGCATACTTGGTGTCGAGTGTGCCAAGCATGCCGCCTTCGACACGAGCGCGGTCCAGCAGTCCGCCTTCCCCGCCAACGCGGTACAGGAATTGCTGCTGGCCGGCGGCATCGGTGAGGTGCAGGCGGAAGTAGCGGCTGACTGCGGCATTGAGCAGCCTCAACCGCACGCCCTGACCGCGCGCGACCGGATAGACCCGCGCTTCGCCACGCAATGCGCCGGGCTGCTGCGGCGTACCATCGCGACCGGCAGCTACCTGACCATTGGTAAGAACCAGCTGCCCCTCATTGACGCGACAGGAGGTTTCACTGTCAAAACCGAACGTATTGCCGCCGGCGCTGCAATTGCGTGCCGGCATAATGTTGGGAATGTCGCCGGCAGCAAGCGGTGCCAGTTCGCCCATCCGGCCCTCGCTATCACGCGGCTTCTCGCACAGGTCCACCGGTGACGGAAACGCAACCAGCCCGGGGTAAGATCCGAGGGTGTCGCTAAAAGCCCAGGGCGTATCAGCGCCGGGCGGGAAGGTAACAGCATCGTTCTGGCCCGGCTGCTTGCATACCGTGGTATCAGCCAGCATCAATGTGTAGGACTGCGACTCATCAGGCAGCACGCCAAGCTTTACTAGCTGCTCATCGGCTTGATCGGTCACCACAATGGAGCCGTACAGACCCTTGAATTCAGGATTTGTCGGCATGGAGTGCGAGTGGTACCAGAAAATGCCCGGGCGTATGGCCTTGAAGCGATACGTAAAGGTATCACCCGGCGCCACCAGGTTCTGGGTCACGGTGGTGCCATCATTGGCATTATCAAGTTCAATGCCGTGCCAGTGAACCACCGTCGCTACCGGTAATTTATTGCGAAAGGTAATCACGGCACTGTCGCCCACCCGCATGCGGATCTGCGGCCCGGGTGTGGTGCCGTTGTATGTCCAGGCATTGGCTTCGAGGCCGTCCTCGGTCAGCTCTACCCGGGATACGGCAGCGGTGAGATCCATTTCGATGGTGCGCGGTGCTGGTGCCAGAGGCTTGTCAGAGACAAGCTGCGCACAGCCGGACACAGCCACTGCCAGCAGCAGCGCGACGGGTAAGACGACTTTCACTTGTGAGGCACGCCGGCTAGCGAGCCCGGAGCTGCATGTAGCCCCCCTGGTAGGAGTTGTCATGCCCATCATCGACCTGAAAAAACCCGGGGCCGCCGGCAATAAAGTATTCGTTCGTCCAGTAGCCTTCGAGGCTGACAATTTTTCCATTTGCATCAGTCACAACTTTTAACAACAGATTATCCAGTCCGGGCCCTTCGTTCTGATTGCGCGAACCGGGCTCCGGCTCGGCGGAGGTGCTCCACACGACATTGTGGTCAGGGCATGTAATATCGCCGCGATTGTCAACACAGCGATAGCCATTGATGATGGCGCGCGTGCTGGTGCCGACATTGCCTTCCATTGCCGTATCGCGAGTTACGCCTACGGGCGCCGGGCCGTTCCAAATTCCCGCGGCATTCTGACCGTCGGTGGTCTTACCCGCATATGCGCTGGGATAGCAGTCCTGCGGGTCATCTTTGCGACAAAGGCGCGGGGGAAAGCCTTTGGAGGCGATTTCGTAATCAAAGCCACCCAGATCATTCGGCGCAGCACGGTCAAATGCAGAGCTTTGCAGTGTGTGGGTGATGTTGTCCCAGGTCATCACGGCACGTGGCGGCGCGCCGCCGGTGCCACCGGCCAGCTCGTTGACGTTAACCACCACGCTGCGGGTGGCCGGACCGACTACGAGGGTGCCGCTTATTGCATCGTCGTCGCCTGCCGGAGTGCCATTGTCATTGATAAGTAAGGTCGCCTGCATGGGCGGTGCGAAGCGGTCATCGCCGACTTCCGGCACATAAGTCGGAACAGCATTTTTACTGCCGACCGGGTAATAGACAGGGTTTACGGTCGGGCCGGTCCAGGGCAGCTTTTGCCCAACAACTTCTTCCAGGTGCCGTGAGTAAAAACAATCCGTCAGATAGAAAAACTTCGATACGTGGATACAGGCATTTTCCTGACTGTTGTTAAAGGTGCCTTCGAGTTCCGTCGCGACTTCAGCGCCGGGCGCCGCAGAGCTCAGCAACAAACCACAGGCAACGTACTTTGCCGACCAGCGCATAGAGCGTCCCTCCATCCCTGAATTGCCCATCAATTGCGGTAACCGATCTGCACACCGCACATGCGCCCGTCACGATTCAGTATGGCGTAATGCTGCACACCGAGAATATCGCGCGGCGGAACAGCAAACACCGGCGTATCGTCATCGGTCAGATTGGTGCAGAAACCGTCTACGGACCAGCGGTCATCGCGTATGCCCAGCCGCAGGTTAACCGTCTCGCGCGAATCCAGATAACCCGCGTTGGCTTCGTCCAGATAAACCTTGTCGTTCCAGGAATAGTCCAGCCGGCCCTGG
>CAYGKB010000023.1:0-17267 GCA_964350425.1 uncultured Chromatiaceae bacterium
ATAGCGGCGGTGATCTTAAAGAAGAGCACATCGCAGAGATGCTGGGAAGCATGGATTCCCGGCATTTGCGGGAGATTTTGCAGGCTGTGACGGCGGGCGATGCCGCCGCATTGATGCAGCATATCCGTCAGTTGCAGCAACTGGTGCCGGACTATGCATCGGTACTGGATGATCTGGCCGTATTACTGCAGCAAATGGCGGTATTGCAGCTGGCTGGCGCGCAGGCGCTGGATGAAGATGCCGATATTGAAACCGTCACCGCACTGGCGGCGCAGACCGACCCGGAAACCGTGCAACTGTATTACCAGATTGCCGTCACCGGCAGCCGTGACCTGGCATTGGCACCTGACCCGCGCATCGGTTTTGAAATGACCCTGCTGCGCATGATGTCGTTTCGCCCGGCGGCGGGGTCGCGTTCGGAACCTGAAGGCGGGCATGGCAGCCGCGGATCAGGCGCCGGCGCAGCCGACGGCAGTGCCGGGTCCGGCGGTGTGGCGGCTGCGGCCGCCGACTGGGACAATTTTGTGGACCGACTGGGATTGCAGGGCGCGGCCCTGCAGCTGGCGCGTTGCTGTGTGGTTGCCGCCGCCGATGAGCAGGCGATGACACTGGAAATCGGCAATTCGGCGGGACATTTGCTGACCGACAGTCAGCGCGATGCATTGTCCGCCGCCATCCGGCAGGGTCTCGGTGCTGATATTTCGGTGCGATTTGAACTGGCTGCCGGCACGGTGGACAGCAGGGCCGAGCGTGACCAGCATGCCGTGCGTCAAAAACAGGTCGATGCCGAAGGATTCATTCACAATGACCCGGTTATCAACGAAATAATCGAAGCCTTCGATGCCAGGGTTGTGGACGGAACCGTCAAACCCTCTGCAAGCCCCACCCGCCACTGAAGTAAACAGGGTTCACAACAATGAAAAACCAGTTAGGCAGTATCATGAAGCAGGCTCAGCAGATGCAGGCCAACATGCAAAAAGCCCAGGAAGAACTTGGGAAAATTGAAGTTGAAGGCGCTGCCGGTGGCGGGCTGGTGACTCTGACCATGAGTTGCCGTTACGAAGTGCGTGGTATTCACATTGATGACAGCCTGATGGGCGAAGACAAGGACATGCTCGAGGACATTCTCGCTGCGGCGTTTAATGATGCGTTGCGCAAGGTGGAAAAAGCGACCCAGGAAAAGTATGCCGGAATGACTGCTGGTCTCGGCCTGCCGCCCGGCATGAAATTGCCGTTCTGATTGCATGGCGTATTCACCGATACTCCGGCACCTGCTGCAGGCATTGCAGTGCCTCCCGGGAGTAGGCGCACGCACTTCCCAGCGCATGGCCTTTCATTTGCTGCAGCGTGACCGGGAGGGCGCGCGTCAGTTGGCCGGGGCGCTTGCGGATGCCATCGACAAAATTGGTGAGTGTGAGCGCTGCAGAATGCTGTCCGAAGAAGCTCTATGCGGCTTATGCGCATCCGCCGATCGCGATGCCACGCTGCTATGCGTGGTCGAATCGCCGGCCGACGTCATGGCAATAGAAGAATCGGGCGTATTTCGCGGTCAGTATTTTGTGCTGCACGGTCGGCTTTCCCCGCTCGACGGTATTGGCCCGGAAGAGTTGCACCTCCATGTATACGAGCAACGGCTTGCCGAAAACCGGATCAGCGAAATTATTCTTGCTACCAGTTCCACTGTTGAAGGCGAAGCAACGGCAGGCTATCTGGCTTCACTGGCCAAATCTCACGGTGTTAGTGTCAGCCGTATCGCACACGGCGTGCCGATTGGCGGAGAGCTGGAATACGTGGATCGCAGCACTTTGTCGCGGGCGATTGCCGGACGCAACAGCATGGGTGTGGACTAGCGGTTTTTCTCGGCCTGCGCAGCAGCCAGATTGTGCAGCCGTTTGTAGCTTTCGTATCGGCGAGCATCAATCGTGCCGCTGGCAACTGCGGCCCTGACTGCGCAATCCGGTTCACGGCGATGTTCGCAATCAGCAAAGCGACAGCCATCAGCCAGCTTGACGACCTCACGAAAACCCAGTTGGATTATTGCTGGCCGTGATATCGCCGGCGCGAAATCGCGCACTCCCGGGGAATCTACCAGCCAGCCGCTGCTGTTAAGGCGATGAGCGACGGCCGCCGTGGTGGTATGGCGGCCTTCACGACTGCTGTTGCTTAGTTGGCCGATCGCCAGGTCAGCAGCATCGACAAGCTGATTAATCAGCGACGATTTGCCCACGCCGGACTGGCCGACAAGCATGCTCCAGCCCGTTGCCAGATTGTCTCGCAATGTGTCCAGGCCGCCGCCCGTGGCCGCAGAGGTATCTAGCACCGGATATCCGAGCCGGCGGTATACATCCAGTTCCGGCAGGCAGCCCGGTTGCAGGTCGGCTTTATTCCATACCAGCAGACAGCGGGACTGCATCAGTTCAGCGGCGCAAATAAAGCGGTCAGCGATAAAGAAATCCGGTTTTGGTTCGGCGGCAATGGTTACTACCAGAGTATCGAGGTTGGCCGCCAGTACCTCACCGGCGCCGTGGCTGGCAGCTCGTTGCAGTGAATTGCGCCGCGTATGCACCGCGGTCACCACTGTTTCAGCATCGCCGTCCGGCGCTTCCCAGTCGACTTTGTCGCCGCATACTGCGCGCAAATTGCGGCCCTTGAGCAGAAACGGCCGCGGTCCGGTATCCGTCTGCAACAGACCGCGCCTGCCGTAGCTGGCGATGACTATGGCGGTGCTAGAATGCTGCATCTCTCAACTAGGCGCAGGACCGTGAAATATGAGTTTGGATACCACTGTGGAGGCGATCCGTCTGGTCTGGATTGATCTGGAGATGACGGGGCTGGACACGGTCAACGATTCTATCATCGAGATAGCCACCATTGTGACGGATGCTGACCTTGAAGTAATAGATGAAGGCCCGGTTTTCGCCATCCACCAGAGCGATGCAGTGCTGGCCGGTATGGACGAGTGGAATACTCGCCAGCATACCGGGTCGGGTCTGGTTGAGCGGGTTCGGCAAAGCAACTGCGACGCCGCCGAGGCAGAGCGCGCCACGCTGGAATTTTTGCACCGCCATGTCGCCGCCGGCACATCGCCAATGTGCGGTAACAGTATTTGTCAGGATCGCCGTTTCCTGGCCCGTGAAATGCCCCGGCTGGAGGCTTTTTTTCACTATCGCAACCTGGATGTCAGCACGCTCAAAATACTGGCCGGCCTCTGGGCTCCGCAGGTGGCCGCCGGTTTTAGCAAGGACTCCTCGCATCTGGCGCTCGACGATATCCGGGACTCCATTGCGGAACTGCGCTACTACCGCAGCAATTTGCTGAGCGCCGCAGCCGGTGCAGCGTGACGATGCCCCAGGTGTGCTACATTGCGTCCGTTGCCGGCGCCTGAGCAGGCCGCATTGCCATAGATAAAGAGTTTTAATATCAATGATTTATAAAAATATACTCGTGCTGATCCTTGCATTGGCCAGCGCGGTAGCCATGGCCGAAGACCGCTGGGTAACGGATGAATTCGAGGTCATGATGCGGTCGGGCAAGAGCACCAAGCAGAGCATTGTCAGGCAGCTTTCCAGCGGTACGCAGGTGGAGGTGCTCGAGGTTGACGCGGCCAGCGGCTATTCGCGCGTGCGCACCGGCTCCGGGACCGAAGGCTGGGTGCTGAGCCGGTACCTGCGCGGCTCGCCGACGGCGCAGTTGCGCCTGCCGGAACTTGAACGGCGCCTAGCCGACAGTGAGGCCAAGCGCGCTGCCATCAGCAGCGAGCTTGCTGAGCTGAAGCAATCGCGCCGTTCGCTGGAACGGGAGATAGGCGAACTGCAATCAACCAGTTCCTCACAGCGCAACCAGCTGGAGCGCATCACACGTCTTTCCGCTGAGACCATTCAGGTCGATCAGCAAAACACCGAGCTGAAAAAGCGGCTCGCCGAGAGCGAGCAGCAAATTGAGACTCTGCAGACTGAAAACCGTCAGCTCGCCAGTCGCGCCAACCGGGAATGGTTTCTGATCGGTGGTGCAGTGCTGGTTGCGGGCCTGCTACTGGGGCTTATTTTGCCACGCATCAGCTGGCGCAAAAAATCCTCGTGGAGTGATTTTTAGCCGGTTTCCACCGATTTCCCGGCGAGATAAAGCCAGGTTTCCACGACGCTGTCAGGGTTTAGCGACATGCTCTCAATTCCCTGATCCAGCAGCCAGCGCGCCAGCTCCGGATGATCTGACGGTCCCTGACCGCAAATACCCACATACTTATCGCGGCGTTTGCATGCCTTGATGGCCATTTCGAGCATGGCCTTGACGGCGTCATCGCGCTCGTCGAACAAGTCAGCTATCAATCCCGAGTCGCGGTCCAGGCCCAGGGTCAATTGGGTCATGTCATTGGAGCCGATGGACATGCCGTCAAAATACTCAAGATAACGGTCTGCCAGAACGGCATTGGTGGGCAATTCGCACATCATGATCAGCCTGAGGTCATTGTCGCCCCGCTGCAAACCGAGCTGTCCGAGGAGATCAACCACCTGGCTGGCCTCGCTCAGGGTGCGCACAAACGGCACCATGATTTGCACATTGGTCAGTCCCATATCATTGCGAACGCGTTTGAGCGCGGCCACTTCCAGCTCGAAGCATGGCTGAAAGTCCGCGGCGAGGTAACGCGATGCGCCGCGAAAGCCGAGCATCGGGTTTTCTTCTTCCGGCTCATAGTGGCTGCCGCCGATTAAATTCGCATACTCATTGGACTTGAAGTCAGACAATCTGACAATTACAGGCTCCGGCGCAAAGGCGGCGGCGATGGTTGCAATGCCTTCACTGAGTTTGTCAACGAAAAAGCCTACCGGATCTTCGTAGCCCGCCATCTGCAGGCGAATAATATCCTGCAGCTCGCTGTCGAGTGCATCGAATTCAAGCAGGGCACGCGGATGCACACCGATCATCCGGTTAATGATGAATTCCAGACGAGCCAGTCCGACGCCATGGTTGGGAATGCCGGCGAAATCAAACGCACGATCAGGATTGCCCACGTTCAGCATGATCTTGACGGGTATTTCCGGTAGTCGGTCGAGCTGAATTTCCTGCTCCTCGAAGTCCAGCTGGCCGGCATAGATGTAACCTTCATCACCCTCGGCACAGGATACGGTGACTGCCTGACCATCCTTAATAATCTCGGTGGCGTCGCCGCAGCCGACCACTGCGGGTATGCCGAGTTCGCGCGCGATGATCGCCGCGTGACAGGTGCGGCCGCCGCGGTTGGTCACAATAGCCGCCGCGCGTTTCATTACCGGCTCCCAGTCCGGGTCGGTCATATCGGCTACCAGCACATCGCCCGGCTGAATCCGATTCATTTCGCTGACATCGTGAATAATTTTGGCTTTACCGGCACCAATTTTCTGGCCAATCGCGCGTCCCTGCACTACAACATCCGAGTTTCCCTGCAGGGTAAAGCGATGTACCGACTGATTGTTGCGGCTTTGCACAGTCTCCGGGCGGGCCTGCAGCAGATACAGTTCGCCATCCAGTCCGTCACGCGCCCACTCGATATCCATCGGCCGGCCGTAGTGCTCCTCAACGGCCAGCGCATAACGCGCCAGTTTTTCTATGTCTGCGGTATTCAGGCTGAAGCGTGCGCTGTCCGCCGGGTCGACAGCGGTTGTTATGACGTATTCATTATCGTGCGGTTCGGAGTTGTAGACCATTTTGATGGCCTTGCTGCCCAGATTGCGGCGAATGATGGATTGCTTGCCGTTGCGCAGTGCGGGTTTGTAGACGTAAAACTCATCCGGATTGACCGAACCCTGCACCACGCATTCGCCAAGGCCCCACGAAGAGGTGATAAACACCACATCGCGAAACCCCGAGTCGGTATCCAGCGTGAACATGACACCGCTGCAGGCCAGATCACTGCGCACCATGCGCTGCACCCCCACGGACAAAGCCACATCCTTGTGATCAAACCCCTGATGCACGCGATAGGCGATCGCGCGGTCTGTATACAGGGAGGCAAATACCTGTCGCACTGCGCTGAGTAGCTGTTCGAGGCCGCGCACGTTAAGCAGGGTCTCCTGCTGGCCGGCAAAGGATGCGTCCGGAAGGTCCTCGGCGGTCGCCGAGCTGCGCACTGCGACGGAAAAATCCGGACTCTGCGCGGCGCTCAGGCTTTCCCAGGCAGCGCAGATTTGCTGCTGCAGGGCTTCCGGCAACGGTGCCGCGAGCAGCCAGGCGCGAATCTGCCGGCCGCAGTCCGCCAGCTGATCCAGATCATCGACATCCAGCTCACTGAGACGCTGATCAATCCGCTCTGCCAGCCCTTCATGGCGCAGGAACAGGCGGTAGGCCTCGGCGGTGGTAGCAAAACCTCCGGGTACTTTGACACCGGCCTGCGACAGGCTGTTGATCATCTCTCCCAGCGAAGCATTTTTGCCTCCCACCGTGTCGATATCATCAAGACGGAGCTGGTCAAAGGGAATAACGTAAGGCTGCAACGGCGGTTTCCTTGTGAAAACGAAGCGAAGATGAAAAACTGTTTGCTGCTATGGTCACTGATCTCCGCACATGAATCGCCGCACTGTTTTTTTTGTTTCCGACCAGACCGGTGTTACCGCGGAGACGCTGGGGCACAGCCTTTTGACTCAGTTTGAAGGTCATGAATTTGACCTCGTGACTCTGCCATTTCTGGATACCCTTGACAAGGTTGACGAAGCTTTGCGGCAGATTGAGCAGCGGGCCGGCGAGCAGGGTATCGGGCCGATTATTTTCAGCACTCTGGTACAGACTGATTTGCGCCAGCGTTTTGCGCCTAAACAGGGCCTGCTGATCGATTTTTTTGATACCTATCTGCCGGTACTGGAAGGCGAGTTGCATACCAAGTCCACTCATAAGGCCGGTCAGGCACATGGCCTGGTGGATTCGATGCGTTACGACCAGCGCATGGACGCAACTAACTACGCACTGAACAATGATGACGGTTCGCGTACCAATGACTATGACAGGGCGGACATTATTCTTACCGGAGTATCACGCTCCGGTAAGACACCGACCTGTCTTTATCTGGCGCTGAGTTATGGCGTCTACGCAGCGAACTATCCGCTGTCGGAAGATGAGCTTGAAGCAGGACAGTTGCCGCTGGTGTTGCAGGAATACAAGAGCAAACTCTACGGTCTCACCATTGAAGCCGGCCGGCTGCAGCAGATTCGTCGCGAGCGCAGGGCTACCGGGAGCTATGCCACCATGCCCCAGGTCAGTTTCGAAATACGCGCCGCCGAAGCCATGTTTCGCCGTTACAAAATTCCTTTTATTGATACCACGCGTTCTTCCATCGAGGAACTGGCCAGCACCCTGCTGGTGAACACCGGCATAGAACGGCGCATTCGACCCTGAAAAACACGGATTTGCCCGCTGGTATCTCAGATGACAGCGGTGGGTCGCTCGAGTCCGGTCAGTTCGGCGATACGGGCAATGCCGGCCGCAGCTGCGCCCATCCTGCCGAGGGCCGCGCCGGCATCCTGAGCAAACAGTGTCGGATCGGTTTCCGTGCGGTCCAGATACAGTCTGAGGGTGGCGCCGCTGGTGCCAGTTCCCGATAGCCGATATACCGCGCGGCCACCATCGGCGAAAAATACGCGTATTCCCTGATTATCTGACTGACTGTGATCTACCGGGTCGCGGTAATTGAACACATCGGCCGCTGTTATCTGCAAATCGCCATGCTTGCTGTTGCCGAGGTTTCCGACAGCGGCTGTCAGGTCGGACATAAGGGTCCTGGCGCTATCGCTGTCGGCAATAAAATAGTCGCGCCGCTGAAAGAAAGTTCTGCCGAATTTTTTCCAATGCTCACGGACGATCTGATCGACCGGTTGTTTGAGCACAGCCATCATGTTGAGCCAGAACAGCACCGCCCACAAACCATCTTTTTCTCCGGTATGTGATGAACTGGTGCCAAAGCTTTCCTCGCCACACAGCGTGATTTTACCGGCATCGAGCAGGTTGCTGAAAAAGCGCCAGCCGGTCGGTGTCTCGTAGCAGGGCAGCTGCAGGGCATCAGCAACGCGATCAACCGCGCGGCTGGTTGGCATGGAGCGCGCAACGCCATTCAGGCCCCCGGCATAACCGGGAATGGCCTGAGTATGAGCCAGCATGATGGCCAGGCTGTCGCCCGGAGATACCAGCATGTCGCGACCCAGGATCATATTACGGTCGCCGTCGCCATCGGATGCTGCAATCAGATCCGGAGCGTTGTCACTTTGCGACAGGCGCACCAGGTGGGCTGCATCCACCGGATTAGGATCCGGGTGCAGACCGCCAAAATCTTCGCGTGGCACACAGTTAGCAATACTGTCTGGCGGTGCGCCAAGCATTTCACAGAAGATTCTTGCTGCATAGGGCCCGGTAGCGGCATGCATGGCGTCGAAATGCAGTCGGGTCCCGGCAGCGAGCATGGTTTTGATGGCATCAAAGTCAAACAGTGATTGCATCAGCTCTGCGTAGTCGGCAACCGGATCGACAATATCTATTTGCATGTCTGCAATTTGTTGGCGGCCAATAGTATCGATATCGACGGGTTGCAGATCTGCGATACGGTAGCCGGTGAGTTTTTTGCTGCATTCAAATACGGCCTCGGTCAGGTGCTCGGGCGCCTGACCGCCGGTGGCCATATTGAACTTGATGCCGAAATCGCCGTCCGGGCCGCCGGGGTTGTGACTCGCAGTCAGCAGAATGCCGGCATCTGCCTGCCGCAGACGTATCAGGTGCGATGCCGCCGGCGTTGACAGCAGTCCGCCCTGACCGATTATGACTTCATCGAAGTTGCTGGCAACGGCCATGGCGATAATGGTCTGAATTGCGGTGCGATTGTAATAGCGACAATCGCCGCCTATGACCAGCTTGCTGCCGGGTGCCGGATCCAGTGTATCGAATACCGCCTGCACGAACGTTTCAAGATAGTGTGGTTGCTGGAAGCAAGTGACTTTTTTGCGCAGCCCCGCGGTGCCCGGGCGCTGATCGTCGAAAGGTGTGCAGGAAATATTCCGTATTTCGGGCATTGCTGAATTCGTCCTTTTCTGTGATCTGTTAAGCAGTCAATGGCCTGCCATGTGCTATATTGCCAGACATGCTGGTAGACAGTTACATATTGCCAGAATGTATCGCCAAACCCGGTAGTTTCGGCGGTCTGATGGCGCTTTATGAGGCCAATTACATCAAGTTGAATCAACTGGTGTCGGGCCTTGATGCATGCACGGATGTGCAGGTTTCGTATGCTCCCGATGACTGTGATCTTTACCTGCAGATTGAAAAGCGCAGCAAATATACCTGTGAGCTGCGCCTGACCTACCGGTTTGAAGAGACCAATGGTCTGGTGGCCGACCCGGACCTGGTCGCGCGTGTCTATTTCGATGCACGCATGGCAGAAGTTAAAGGCTGGATTGATGCGCATAGGCACGAGTTGCTGCGCATGCTGAGCAGGCATTGTCACCAGGAACTGGGGCACTGCTGGTCGCGCAATATCATGTTCAGTAAATGGCTGGATTACCTGCTGGACAAGGGCCACGTCTTTTCGCCGATTTCCGCGCTAAACCCCTGATTTATACATAAAACTGTCGACTCCATCGCAGCTTCAGGGGGCTATGCCCGCTAAATTGTTGACGGCTGATGCCGGGTTTTGGGGCATCCGGCCGGGCTGAGCGGAAAATTCATGGCGACCATTTCCTCACATTTGTTTCAGCGTACCGATCGTGACCGGGACGAACAGGAGCAGCTTCTGAAGCTGTTCTGGAATCGTGCTGAACTCAAAAAGGAATTTGACAAGTTACGTGCGGACGCTGCGCAACTGAGTGAGCAGCTATCCCGTCAGGAAGCCCGGACTTTGCGTGTGCAGCAGCGGTTTGATGAACTGGAGGCTCATCTGGCCAATCCTGAAACCGCCCATCGTGCGGTGGCCTACTATCAGCTACGCGCCATCTGGAATGGCTGCCATCAACGTATTGCGTCGCTGGCCAAAGACCTCGAGCGTACCTGTCGTGATCGCGAATACCGCGAGCATGTCGCAACTTTTCGCAGTTCTGTCAATGCATCACTGGTGGGCCTGCAACAGGAAGCTGCTGCTATTGAGGCTCGTGAGCAGGAGTTAGCCGAAGAAGTAAAAGTTTTGCGCGACCGCCGCACCCGCAAGTTTGGTGCATGGAACTACTTTTCACGCCGCCGGCTTACTGCTGAAATTCATGGGCTCAGGTTGGAGAGAAAACTTGTCAGCTCCAGGCTACGGGAATTGCATGATGAAATCCGGCGGCGAATTGAACAGGATCCGCCTCCTTTTGCGGGGGTCAGCGTCGAAGCCCGGCGATTGATAAATCTGCGAATCGTCGCGTATGCGCAGGAATTGTGTCTTCATTTTGCCAGCGATGATCTGGCAAATCTGGCACGCGAGGCAGCAGCACGCCGGCTGGCAGAAGTGCGCTATGGGAACCGTCGTGACTGTCGAACGCTTAGCCATACAGCGGAAGTCGCCGCTCAGGCGCTGGAGTCGGACAGTGCATGCCTGGATAGAGTGCGGTTGCGGGCGCGTTACCTGCAGAGCCATTGCGAGTATCGCAGCGATACCGACACCGTGCCCTCAGCAGCGTCGCTGGGCGGTATCGTCATGCTCGATAAGCAGGGGCGTAAAACTGGACAGTCCAGCAGTGTTAACGTGCTGGTTGACGAGTACTGGGAGATTTTCTCAGTGCTGTTTGACTGACTACCGAGCTTCGCTAAGCACAGGTTCTGCGCCACCGGCCTGGTAGACAATATCTGCGAGTATCTCGGCAGCCTGGTTCAGCAGGACATCCGGCTGCTCATCTTCACTGACATCTTCCAGTGAGGCAATCTGTTCCATACCGCGGGCTGCCCGGCGGGCATTTTCTCGCTGCAGCCGGCTGGCGCGGCGGGCTTCCTGTTCCTGTTTGCGTGTGGCGAGGTTCAGCGATATCGCTTTCTGATTGCGCAGTTCCTCCGCTACCTCGATGTTCTCCAGCAATGCCTGGAAATCAGGATCACTGGCGGCACGTTCGATCTGGCCGCGATTGAGCTCGGCCAGCATGCTGCTGATGCGGCTTTGCGGGCGGAAGCGAGTGGCATTGATCTGATCCCACGGCAGCGCCCGCGGTTTGGTGTTCTCGCCAATGATGTCGCTGTCAACCAGCGACGGCAGTTCGATATCCGGGATAACGCCCCTGTTCTGGGTACTGCCGCCGGTAACGCGATAGTACTTGCCGATGGTGAGCGTCAGTTGCCCCAATCCGTCCATCTGCAAGCGCGGCAGATATTGGTCGAGCAGATAAAGGTGCTGTACCGTGCCTTTCCCGAAAGTCTGCTGGCCGATCACCAGACCGCGATTGTAGTCCTGTATGGCGGCTGCAAAAATTTCCGATGCCGAGGCGCTGAAGCGATCTACCAGCACTACCAGCGGCCCGTCGTAGACCTGCGACGGTATCGGGTCTTCGTGGATTTCAATTTTTCCGGTCTGGTAGCGCAACTGCACAATCGGCCCGTTCTTGATAAACAGGCCGCTCAGGGCCGTGGCCTCTGAGAGGTGACCGCCGCCATTGCCGCGCAGGTCGATAACCAGTCCGTCAATACCGTCTGCCTTGAGCTCACGAACCAGCTTTTCGACATCGCGTGTGGTGCTGACATAGTCGGCTTCGCCGCGGCTGCGGGCGTCAAAATCCTGATAAAAGCTGGGTACCGAAATTACGCCGACGCGGTACTGGCTGCCGTCACGGCCAATATCCAGCGTCTGACTGCTGGCCGCCTGTTCCTCAAGCTTGATTTTGTTGCGGACCAGTTCGAGTGTGTATTCACTTTCGCCGGGTATGGTACTGCCTGGGCGGATTTGCAACCGCACCACAGTATTGGCCGGACCGCGGATCAGCTGCACTACGTCATCCAGCGACCAGCCGACCACATCCACGATCTCGCCGTCATCGCCCTGGGCAACGCCAACAATGTGATCGGTCGCCTTGAGGCGACCGTCGATGGCGGCGGGTCCGCCGGGAATGATGTTTAACACCGTAACCAGCTCATCATCGAGCTGCAGTGATGCGCCGATGCCCTGGTAGGAGAGGCTCATCTGAATACGGTATTCCTCGGACTGTCGCGGCGACATGTAGCTGGAGTGAGGGTCCAGCGTATGGGTCACGGTATTCATGAACCCTTCGAAAACATCGTCTGAATCGAGCTCATTGAATCGCTTTAGCAGGCGTGTATAGCGTTTTTCCAGCGTCTCGGCTATGGCGGAAAATTCCTTTTCGGGACCTGCCAGCTTGAGCGCGAGAATGTCGTTTTTCACGCGCTTGCGCCAGAGCTCTTCGAGCGCCGCCTGATCTTCGGGCCAGGCCATTTCACTGCGATCAAACACGTAGCTTTCGTCGAGCTCGAAATCCGGTTCTTCAGCGAGCATGGCGACCGCGTGATTCAGACTGAATTGTGCCCGCTCGCGGTAGCGGCGGAAAATACTGAATACCGGATCCATTTCTCCCGAACGCAGCAGATTGTCCAGCGTATAGCGATAGCGGCGGAGTTCATCAACGTCGCTTTGCAGGAAAAAGCTGCGGTTCGCATCCAGAGAATCAATGTAGTTGCTGAACAGTGACTCTGAAAAATCGTTGTCAATGCGCACCCGCGCATAGTGGGCGCGTTCAGAAAGTTTGGTGACCAGCCGGGCAACCTGAAAATGACGTTCGCTGGACTCCAGTGACGGCGGCGTCAGCTCGTCGGCTTCGGTATCCGCGAACAGCGGCCCGGCAGCCAGCCACAGCAGGGCGGTGGTCAGGCCAATTATTCTGGCGGGACCCCACTTGGCCCCGCGGCGGTAGTATGATTCGCAGCGCGTCATAAGCTCGTGCCGATCAATCGATCTTTTTTCACTAACAGCCCAATCATAGCAGCCATGTCTGATAAAGCCGATGACCTGACTTTCAGCCCTTTTGCCGTCCTGCTGGGCATAATACTCGGTACCCTGTTTGCCATTACCTTTTGTACCTGCATTGTCGGATTCGTGTTCTGGTATCTCGGTGATGAAGCACCCCGCCTGGCCGCCGAAGTCGACGACCTGATGCGTATCGTGCAGATCTTCCTGGTTTTGACGTTTCTGGCTGCCGTGAGTTTCATCGGGACGCTGAAATCGTTGTCATGGCGCTACGTACCGCTGACCGCCTTGTGGCTGGGGCTGCTCCTGACCGGCTATTACTACTGGCCCTGAGCGGCTGCATCCAGGCGCTGTGCTATCAGCCGCCGGACAATAGCCGCCACGCGCCAGATTGCCACCAGTATTACCGGGGCCAGCAGCAGCGCCACGGCGCTTAGCCCCCCGGTCAGCGCATCCCGATAGATTTCTCCGGTCATGCCTAAAAATCCGGCGTTGCCCTCGTAGGGGCCTGCCAGCAGCAGGCCGCCGAAAAACACCGCCAGCGGCATGAAGACCAGCGAAAAAGCCGCAAGGAGCAACCAGTTGCGCAGCTCCGGGTGCATTGCTTTGATCATTTTCTTTGCTTCCGCTAAAAGCGAATATTGCCGATATTCTGTCAGATCAGCCTGCAATTGTCCGGTGGCGATCACGAATGCCGGGCCTGATTCGGCTGCGCGGCTCAGGCAGCGCCCCCGTCGAATCCACCCTGCATAATATCAATGTATTGCAGTTGCACCCGGCCTATTTTTATAAAATCACCGCTTTGCAACTGTTTCCGGCTGACACGTTCCGCATTTACCGCAATACCGTTGCGGCTGTCCAGGTCTTCAATCGAGGCGCCGTCCTTGTCGCTGACAATTCTGGCGTGATAGCGGCTTACATAGCGTGAGCGTATCTGAATATCGTTGCCGGGTTCTCTGCCGATGGTGGTGATATCCCGGTTCAGCGCGATTTTCAGATTGCCATCGTCCTGAATCGTTACAATCATGCGTTGGGCAAAAGGGTCATCTTCCAGCGAATCATTGGTTATAACGCTGGGTTTTTCGACGTCGGCATGACGCGCCGAGTTGTCGATAAGACGTTCGTCATCATTGCTCAGTTCGTTAAGCTGCTGTTCCAGCTGACGAATCCGATTCTCTTGTGCTTCCAGCGCCTGCAGTAGAAGCTGCCGTTCAGCTTCAGCGGAATCACCTAAGCTTTCAGCCGCCGGTGCGTGTTGCAGGCTGCCAGGATCCTGTTTGGTCTTTTGCATGAAGTGTTCGAGCCTGATCAGTGTGTGGTCCAGATAATAGAGCTCGGCGGCCATGCTGCCATCTGCTCTGCGCTCGACTTGCAGCGATTCCTGCAGAGCGGAAACAGAGCCCAGCGCATGGCGCAGCGTCGAGTCGATGTATGCAAGCCGGTGATGCAAACCCAGCACCGGGTTACGGGTATTGTCAGACATTTGGTTTGGCCCGTTGTTATTGTTTCTGGCCGCCTGCGGCGGGCATTTCTTCGGGGCGTTTTTTGCCGTAAGCCAATAATAGTATTTGCGGCAGCCTGGCCAGTGTGATGCCGATCACAGTTTGCCGGCAGCCGCATTACGGTAATTAACTAAATGCGCTTAACTAAAATTGTCGCGGCGCTCTTCGAAGCCCAGCGGATCGGCATGCACGATGATGTCGGAGTTGGGGTAGGCCGCCCGCACTTCATCCTCGACTTCATCCAGTATGCGATGGGTTTCCAGCAGGCTGGTATTGGGTTTCAGCTCCAGATGGAATTGTATGAAGTAGTGATTGCCGCCAAAGCGCGTACGCAGGTCATGAAACCCATGTACTTCCTCGTGGTTCATCGCGATAGCATATATACGCTCACGTTCCTCAGCGGGCAGCTCCCGGTCCAGCAATACGTCCAGCGCTTCGGAAGCAATTTCATAGGTCGTCCAGAGTATGTAGATTGCAATCATGATGCCCACCAGCGGATCTACCAGCACCAGCCCTGTCCAGGCAGCTATTGGGATAGCCAGCGCGACCCCGGCGTTGATGATCAGGTCAGTGCGATAGTGGGCTGCATCAGCACTGATCGCCATTGAGCCGGTCTTATTGACCACATGGCGCTGAAAGGAGACCAGCGCGAAGGTCAGCAGGATGGACAGCGCCATGATGCCGATACCCACTTCCGGCTCACGCACCGCTTCGGGTTCGACAATGCGACCGATGGCCTCAGAGAAAACATAGATGGCCGAACCTGCAATAATCAGCGCCTGCGCAAGCGCCGCCAGGCCCTCGGCTTTGCCATGGCCAAAACGGTGTTCGGCATCGGCAGGCTGCAGCGCAACCCGCACAGCGATTACAGTGATCGCAGACGCGAGCACGTCGAGAAAAGAATCCACCAGCGAACTAAGCAAAGCAATACTGCCGGTCGCCATCCACGCCCAGATTTTTGTTATCACCAGCGTGAGCGCGACTGTCAGCGATGCATAACTGGCGAGGCGTGGCAGGTTGGAATGTTTTTTCTTGACGGTCATGTCTGCATGGCTTTGGCTGGCTGCCGGTGGACTTGCGAATCGTTATTGTGGCACTTTAAAACTTCCAGTGGGTGCGCATTCTCGCATGAGGGCGAGATGACCGGGCATGAGTAGTTACCACCTGATTAACGTATGGACAGATGCCGAAGCCGGAACGGGCGGTTTCGTGCCGATGACCGACTCGCTGCTGTGGTTACCCGACGATTTTCGCCTTGGGCATGCCGCCCCGGCGATTATTTATTTGCATGGCTGGGGCGGCTATCCCTATGAACCTCAGGCACTGGAGCTCTGCCCGCGAATGGCGGAGCAGGGGTTTGCCTGCCTGAGTTTATGCCTGCGGCGTCGGGGCATGGAAGGGCAACTCAGTGCCATGCCCGATGATGACCTGCGCGACATCAAGCTGGGCGTTGATTTTTTGCATACTCTGGGTTGCCGAAAGGTATTTCTTGCCGGTCGCGAATTGGGCGGATTTTCGGCGTTGCGCTACGTGGCCTGCCATCATGACCGTCGTGTCAAGGGATTGACCTGGCTGGAGCCGGTTGATGAGCCGGCAGCATGGTTGCGCGCCGCGGTGGGCGATGACAACTATCAGACAGCGCTTGCCGAAGCCGGCCTGGCAGCACGTCAGGGTGCAGCCATGGACCTGCGTATTGATTTGCTGCCGGCCGCCGGACCGGCGGTCACGCAGCATGCGCATGCCTTTCTGGCGTGGTGGTCGCCAACTGCCAAACTGAGTTTGCGACGCAATCTGGATGATCTGCAGACACCGATGACCGTTTTCGCTCCGGATGCAGACGCTGTGCCTGCACTGCTGAGTGAAAACGCCCACGCATTGAGTAGCGGAGAATATCCGCTGCGGCTGGCCGACTGGGCCCGGCGACACGGCGCAGTGCACCGTCCGGTGGTAGCACCGCAGGCTCTGCGGCTGCAGCGGCCAGGCGGTGACTATTTCGGGCTGCTATGGCCTGCTGCCGGCGCCGGCAGCAAGACTGCCGTGTTGCTGGTCCACGGTCTGACGAGTTCGCCGTTGAGTCCGTTGTTTCAGCAGATGGCGCCCGTGTTGGCAGCTGCCGGCGTCACCGCAATGGCCGGCGAAATGCAGCGCAGTGGCTGGGCGGGTCATGAGTCATCGGTGCTCGACAATGATCTTGATGATATTGACGGCTGGGTGAATCTGCTCCTGGAGCGCGGCTACAAAAACATCGTACTTGCAGGAGCCAGTATCGGCAGTATCAGCGTGGGTCGCTACCAGTCGCTGCGCCAACACCCCAATGTGGTGGCGGTGGCGCATCTAATGCCAACCGCGGAGTGTCCGGACTGGTTCCGTCAGGCAGCCGGTGACGGGCCATACCGCATTGCCTCACAACAAGCGCGGCAGGCAGTCGCGGAAGGGCGGGGCGATACGGCAATGGTGGACGTTGACATACGTCAGCCGCCGCCAAACCCTTATGGTGGCCGTTTTCGCTGGACCCAGCGTGCAGCAGCCTGGCTGAGCTGGTTCGGCCCCGATGCAGACAGCCGCAATCTGGTGCATATCGCCAACGCGCGGGTACCGTTGCTGCTGCTGTCCGGCACCGACGATTCCTATAACGATGCGGCGCGCTTCGCCGAACTCAGGCAGGCCGCCGTGCAGGCGCCTGCAGTCGAAGAAATCTGGTATCCCAATGTTGATCATGGCCTCGCGGGAGTCGAGCAGCAGGTTGCCGAAGACCTGCACGCCTGGTTAATCAGAATCGGTGTTGCCGGGACCTAGGCGGCTGCGCTGGGGCGACTACTGGCCATCTCATACCAGCGCCGCAATTGCGGCCGCGTTCGCTGCGGGTCAACTTTGACCCAGCC
>CAYGKB010000024.1:0-17072 GCA_964350425.1 uncultured Chromatiaceae bacterium
TCTGGCCAAGGGTGCCGGCTGCCGTGATGGTGCCGGTGGCAATACCCGGCGCATATCCCCGCTTAAGCATGGTCGGTAGCGACAGCAGGCCCATGGTAACGACTGTGGCACCGACAATGCCGGTGCTGGCTGCCATCAGCGCTCCCACCAGCACCACGGCAATGCCCAGGCCGCCGCGCAGTCTGCCCATCAGCATGCTCAGTGTCTCGAGTAAATCTTCGGCGATACGCGCGCGTTCCAGCGTGACGCCCATGAACACGAATAACGGCACGGCGATCAGGGTGGCGTTGTTCATGATGCCGAACACGCGATTGGGCATGGTTTCCAGAAACACCGGGTCAAAAGCACCGGCAGCGATGCCGATACCGGCAAACAGCAATGCAGTCCCCGCCAGCGTGAAAGCCACCGGGAAACCGGCCAGCAGCACGGCCACCACCGCGAGGAACATCACGAAACTCAGCCAGGCCATTTAGCCGGTGCCCCTGTTTTGCGGCGCCCGTATGGCCACCGCTGCCCGCAGGGCCATGGTGCCGCCCTGCATGCCGAGCAGCAGAGCGGTGAGAGGAATGCAGCTTTTTAGCAATGGCACAAACGGATACGGCAGGCCACCGGCTTCCTGGGAGGCTTCACGAATCTGCCACGAAATGCTTACGTAGTCCCAGCTCGACCAGAACAGGAAGACGCAGAATGGAAACAGCAGAACCAGCGTACCAAGCAGGTTTACCCACGCCCTGGCACGTTCCGACATGCGGCTGTAAAACACGTCAACCCGCACATGATCGCCTGCCGCCAGCGTATAAGCTGCGGCCAGCATAAACACCACCGCATGCATGACGGTGATGGATTCCTGTAAACGAATTGAGCCGCTCTGTAGCCAGTAACGCTCAATTACCACGACAGCGGTTACCACGACCATGGGCAGGCACAGCCACGCGACGGTTCTGCCGATGGCGCGACAAATGGATTCAAGCCTGTCAGCCAGCGCCAGCATCAGGGCTTATTCCCGCCAGAAGGAACGCGAGACAAGTACCAGCAGCGTGAATATCTCCAGGCGGCCCAGCAGCATAGCCACCACACAGACCCATTTACTCAGATCCGACAGGCTGCTGAAACCCGCGGCAACCTCACCCAGGCCCGGACCGAGGTTATTGAGGGAGGCGGCGATGGCAGAAAACGCGGTGACCTGGTCAACGCCATCGAACAGCAGCACGATCATCATGATGACAAACACTGATACATAGACAGCGAAGAAGCCCCACACCGATTCAATCACGCGCGCCGGGACCGGGTTGCCGCCGAGCTTTACGGGGATTTCCGCATTCGGATGCACCAGCCGTTTGATTTCCCGGCGTCCCTGCCGATACAGCAACAGGCAGCGCATCACTTTCATGCCGCCGCCGGTCGAGCCTGCGCAACCGCCAACAAAACTGGCAAACAGCAGCAACACTGGCAGTGCGCCCGGCCAGACCGAGTAGTCAGTGGTGGTAAAGCCGGTGGTGGTGGCGATGGAGACCACCTGAAACAGTCCGACGTTGATGGTTTCATGCAGTGAACTGTAGCCGCCGAAGAAATACAAATAACCGACGACAGCGACAGCCAGCCCGCCGATGCCCTTTGCATAGGCCCGAAACTCGGAATCCTGCAGATAGGCTTTCAGACTGATGCTGCGCATAGCCAGAAAATGCAGCGAAAAATTGACGCCCGCGATAAACATAAAGACGATTGCTATCGCATTGATAGTCGTGCTGTTGAAATACCCCATGCTGGCGTCATGGGTTGAAAACCCGCCAATGGCAACGGTGCTGAAGGCATGGCACAGTGCATCGAAAGCCCCCATGCCGGCCGCGTAGTAAGCGCCGCCGCAAGCCACTGTCAGGCCGAGGTAGATATACCAGAGGGCTTTGGCAGTCTCGGTAATGCGCGGGGTCAGCTTGGTGTCCTTAACCGGGCCGGCTATTTCAGCGCGGTACAGCTGCATGCCACCCACGCCAAGCATGGGTAGTACCGCGACGGCCAGCACGATGATGCCCATGCCGCCGAGCCATTGCAGTTGCTGCCGGTAGTAAAGCAGCGAACGCGGCATGTCGTCCAGACCGGTCAGTACGGTCGCACCGGTGGTAGTCAGCCCTGACATGGATTCAAACACGGCGTCGGTGACGCTCATCGCCGGTTGCTCGAGAAACACCAGCGGCAGCGCGCCGACGCTGCCCAGCCCCAGCCAGAAAGCCGCTACTACCAGAAAGCCATCACGCAAGCGCAGGTCTTCGGTGCGGTGACGCACCGGGAACCAGATAAGCAAACCCGCGAGTACGGTAATGCCGAAGGCATACAGGAAAGCATTGGCTCCCCCGTCATTAAAATACCAGGAAATCGCCACCGGCGGCAGCAGCGTGCAGCTGAATATCAGCAATAACAGCCCCAGCAAACGTTGGACGACAGCAAGCCGCATGCGCTCAGCGTACCTGGAAAACCCGTTCTACTTCGTCAATGTGGCGGCGGTCGGTCATGAACAAAATGACATGATCGTTTTCTTCGACCACGGTGTCATGATGCGCCTGCATGACAGTGTCGCCGCGCACAATGCTGCAGATGCTGGTGCCTTGCGGCAGCTTGATCCTGTCGATGGTGCGTCCCACTACTCTGGATCGGCCGGGTTCGCCGTGCGCAATGGCTTCAATGGCTTCGGCCCGCCCGCGTCGCAGCGCATGAACTTTGACCACGTCACCCCGTCGCACGTAGGCGAGCAGCGAACCGATAGTGACCTGCTGCGGCGAAATGGCGACATCAATATTGCCGCTTTCCACCAGTTCGGCATAAGAAGGCCGGTTGATCAGCGCCATGACCTTCTTGCAACCAAGCCGTTTTGCGAGCATGGACGAAAGAATATTTGCCTCCTCGGCGTTGGTGATAGCGACAAAAATATCCGCACTGTCAACGCTTTCTTCGAGCATCAGCGCCTCGTCGGCGGCATCACCGCATAACACGATGCTGCGGCCCAGCCGTTCGGACAGTTCGCGGGCGCGATCACGATCGCGCTCAATGACTTTCACCTGGTTGGTCTTCTCCAGTGCCTTGGCCAGTCGGTAGCCGATATTGCCGCCCCCGGCGATAACCACCCGACGTACCGGCGCCTCCAGTTTGCGTATTTCGCTCATGACAACGCGGATGTCTTTACGCGCGGCAATAAAAAACACTTCGTCGCCGGCTTCAATCACGGTGTCGCCTTCAACCTGCACCGGATAACCCGCCCGGTATATAGCGGCCACGCGCGCTTCCACATTCGGCAAATGATCGTTCAGTGTTTTGATCTGCTGTCCGACCAGTAACCCGCCCTGGTGCGCCCGCACACCGACCAGCCGCACTTTGCCGTCGGCGAACTCCAGCACCTGAAAGGCACCGGGATAATGAATAAGCTGCTCAATGTTGTCGGTAACCAGTTGCTCCGGACTGATGCAGACATCCACCGGCATGTGTTCACTGTTGAACAGATCGGTGGCATTGATGTATTCCGGCGCGCGGATGCGGGCAATTTTAGTGGGCGTGTCAAACAGCGTATAGGCAATCTGACAAACCACCATGTTGAGTTCATCGCTGTTGGTCAGGGCGATGACCATGTCGGCCTTACGGGCGCCGGCGCGCTCCAGTACGTCCGGATAGGCAGCGTGACCAATAATGGTGCGCACATCGAGACGATCCTGCAGTTCGCGCAGCGCGGCCGGATTGATGTCGACAATGGTTACCTGGTTGGCCTCTTCTCTGGCCAGCTGATAGGCGACATTGGAACCGACTTGTCCGGCACCGAGGATAAGAATATTCATCTAGGGATATTCAATAGCAGACAGGCGTTTATTGCGGCGGGCTTAGTTTACAACAGTTGGCTGCCGCAGACTGACCTACATGAGCTCGAGGTTGGCGTAGGACATAACCAGCCACTTGGTGCCGGCGGATTCAAAATTGACCTGCACCCGCGCATGTGCGCCGGAACCCTCGTAGTTGAGCACCACACCCTCGCCGAATTTACCGTGCCTCACGCGCTGACCCAGCCGCACATTGCCGGGCGGTTCTGCCGCAATGGTATGCGGCGGCCCGGAAGTTTTGCCAAAAGCCGGCCTTGATACCCGAATGCTGGGCCGAATTTCCTCGATGCAATCGGTCGGCAGTTCGGCCACAAAGCGCGACACCTGAGCGTAGTTGTCGATACCGTGCATGCGCCGTTGCTCAGCATGACTCATATATAACTGCTGCATGGCACGAGTAATCCCGACGTAGCAAAGGCGGCGCTCTTCCTCGAGGCCGCCCGGGTCATTGAGCGAGCGTTTGTGCGGAAACAGCCCTTCCTCCAGGCCGGCAATGAACACCAGCGGAAACTCCAGTCCTTTGGCGGAATGCAGCGTCATCAGCTGCACACAATCTTCCCACTTTTCGGCCTGACCCTCGCCGGCCTCAAGCGCTGCATGCGACAAAAACGCAGCCAGCGGCGGCAATTCGTCTTCGGCATCCGGTTCGTACGATTGTGCCGCGTTTACCAGTTCCTCGAGGTTTTCGACCCGGGTTTCCGCCTGTTCGCCGCGGTCTTTGCGATGGTGCTCAAGCAAGCCGCTGTGTTGCAGGACATGATCGACGGTATCGCCGAGATCGAGGTCTGTGGTGTCCTTGTCCAGTTGCTCAAGCAGCAGCAGAAAGCGCTGTACAGCAGTGGTCGCGCGTGAACTCAGCGCGCCCCCGGCGCCACTGCGGGCGGCATCCCAGAGGGGCTGCGCGTTTGCTGCCGCATATTCGCGCAGCTGGCTGACCGTTTTGGCACCGATGCCGCGGGTAGGCAGATTGACAACCCGTTCGAAGGAAGTGTCGTCAGCGCGGTTTTCCAGCAGCCGCAGATAGGCCAGCGCATCTTTGATTTCAGCCCGTTCGAAGAATCGCAGGCCGCCATACACCCGGTAAGGAATTTGTTTGGCCAGCAACATTTCTTCCAGCACCCGCGACTGCGCGTTGGAGCGATACAGCACGGCTGCTTCGGCGCGCAGGTTGCCCTGGGCCACCCATTCTTCAATACGCGCGACTACAAACTCGGCTTCGTCGCGGTCGTTGTAGGCGCGATAAAGCCTGATCGGCTCGCCATCGTTGCCATCAGTCCAGAGATTTTTGCCGAGCCGGTCATGGTTATTGGCAATGATCGCATTGGCCGCATTCAGGATGGTCGAAGTAGACCGGTAGTTTTGCTCCAGCTTGATTTCGCGCATGGCCGGAAAAGCCTTTTTGAGCTGAAACATGTTTTCGACGCGGGCGCCGCGCCATCGGTAGATCGACTGATCATCGTCGCCGACTGCAAACAGAATGCCTTCTTTACCCGCGAGTACTCGCAACCACGCATACTGCACGCTGTTAGTGTCCTGAAATTCATCCACCAGCAGATGCCGGAAGCGTTGCTGATACTGCCGTAAGATTTCCGTATTGTTGAGCCACAGTTCGTGCGCGCGCAGCAGCAGCTCGGCAAAATCAACCAGGCCGTTCTGATCGCACATGTGTTGATAGTTGCGGTAAATGCTGACCATCATGGCGCGAGTCTGATCATTGCGCGTATCAATATGATCAGGCCTGCGCCCTTCATCTTTCTGGCCGTTGATAAACCATTGCACCTCGCGCGGTGCCCAGGTGCTGTCATCCAGCTCCATATCGCGGATAACCCGCTTGACCAGACGCAACTGATCCTGCGAGTCGAGGATCTGGAACGCCTGTGGCAGTCCGGCGGCTTCCGCATGGCGGCGCAGCAGCCGGTGTGCCAGCCCATGAAAGGTCCCTACCCACAGATTGCTGACCGGAATATCGAGCAATTCTTCGACCCGCCCGCGCATCTCAGCCGCAGCCTTGTTGGTGAAAGTCACGGCCAGAATGCCATGCGGCGACACGCCCTCCACCTCGACCAGCCAGGCAATGCGATGCACCAGTACACGGGTTTTACCACTGCCTGCGCCGGCCACCACCAGCACCGGCTCCTGCGGGGCGGTCACGGCTTCGCGCTGCGCCTCGTTGAGCGGATCAATAATTGGTGTGACGTCCATGTCAGCAGTCTAGCCTGTGCCCGCGGCTACGGCGACGGGCAAAACCATGCCTGCCACAAGCGTTCGCCGGGTCCGACAAAAGGTGCCGTCAGACAGTTGCTCTGATCAACCAGGGGAATAATCGGCAGGCTGCACGGTAATACCGATTCCGGTTCCGCCACGCTGACGGCAAATAACGGCCGCTCTGTTGCGAACACGGCACCGCCACCGGCACGGCGCGCGGCCGCGGTATCAAGCACATATTCCTGCGCAGTTTCGCATGCGGTTTCGGTTTGCACTTCGTCCAGCACGGCGGTCAGTCTGGCAATGCGGTCGGCCTGTTCAGCGTCAACCACGGTATAACCACCCAGCGAAACAGCGGCGAGCGCCCATGCCAGTGCCCGCACCAGTGCAGGCGGCGATTGTGCAGTAATTTCTTCCAGACCCTGCTGCCACACCGGGTCGCTGCGAAATCCCGCCAGGGCCGGGTCGCCCAGTGTCTGCAGCAGATCCGACACGCGCAACATGCCGTACAGTGAACCATTGATGACAGCCTGATCCCACCATTCCAGCGCCTCGACGGGATTGCTGCGCATACTGCGCTCGGCCAGCGCGGCGGCGGCGTCAATATCACCGTTCCCTGCCAGCGCGATGAGTTCTGCGTTTTCCTCCGGCAGCGCGACGGTGGTCTCGCTGCCGGGGATGGTTGCGGCGGTCCAGTCGGTGTAAGGCGGATAGCCGCGAGCCTGTTTCCATAGCTGCAGGTCATCGAGCAGCAGGTCGCTGTCGAGTTGCTGCTGCTCCAGCCAGGCACGCAGTTCCTTAGCTGTGGTAATCACCGGCAGGGCCGGATCAAACTCCGGGCTAGCCGGTTGCTCTGCCGGCAGCGTCAGGGGCTGCGGGTTTGCGAGCTCGGCAACCGTGCTTAGCACGATCCATAGCAGTATGCCCAGCAGCACACAGGCCAGCAGTATGGTGACCGTAAAACGCGACACTTTATATATTGGCAGTCAGCTCAACGCTCAGGCAGGCGCGAGGCAACGTTATTCAGGTTGATCACCGTCAGCAACAGCACCGCGGCGATGCCGTTGTGAGCGGTAGCAACAGGCAACGGCAGACCGAAATAAACCGTTGCCAGCCCCAGCGTGACCTGCATGGCCAGCGCTGCCCAGACCGCGACAATGGCCGGCCGCAGCATCGGCGACTGCTGACGTTTGCGCCAGTAATGTATGCCAACCAGCAGCAGCACCAGTGAGGCGGTTACCGCGCCCAGCCGATGCACGAAATGGATGGCGACGCGTGCCGGCGCCTCCAGCACGCCGAACTCATAGTTCATGCCCAGACCGCGCCACATAATGAAACCTTCGTTGTAGTCAGCCTGTTCGGGCCACCACTGCCCCATGCAGGTGGGCAGATCAGGGCAGGCTAGCGCGGCGTAGTTCGAACTGGTCCAGCCACCCAGCGCAATCTGGCAGATCAGCACCACCAACCCGATAAAAGCCGGCAGGTGCAGGTTGCGCGCGGTGTCACCCCGAGACTGGCGGGCGTCTTCCAGCAACAGCCAGAACAGCAGCCCCAGCGTGGTGAGCCCGCCGAGCAAATGGCCCATCACAATTACAGGCTTGAGCAATAGCGTAACCGTCCACATGCCCAGTAAGCCCTGAAATATCACCACGCCCAGGGTCAGCAGCGGCACCGTGACCGGCTGACCAGGCCGCTCGCGATTGCGCCATGCCAGCCAGGCAATCAGCACGATGGCAAAGCCCAGCGTTGCAGCCACATAGCGGTGCACCATTTCTTTCCAGGCCTTGTGGGTCTCCACCAGCGGCCTGGATGGATAGTCATCTTTGATTTCGCCGTGATCCAGTTGAGTCGGAATCAGTTCGCCGTAACATCCCGGCCAGTCCGGGCAGCCCAGGCCGGCATCGCTAAGCCTGACATAGGCACCGAGTACGACCACGACAAGCGCAAGTATGGTTGCGAACCAGACCAGTCGTCGATACCAAATCATGTTGCTCCCCTGTCAATGCCGGTGGTTATTGTTAGTGGCGAAACGGCTCAGCCAATGGTTGATATGCGCAGCAGATGGCCAAGATCCTTGCGGATGTCACCCATATCAGTTCCCGGCCGGTAAGACATCATCATATTGCCAAACGGATCGACCAGAAAAATCTGACCGTTATTGTAGCTGCCGATTGCTGCCCGAATGTCAGCCGACAATTGCGGTTCCGCGACAATCAGTTGCGGATTTTCCTGCAGCAGTGCGCTGCTCAGGGCGTCCTGTGTGGCAGGCAGGGCTAAGGTTTGCAGCCGGTGTATTTTCGGCCCCAGCCAGCGCCGCACCTGGCGGGCTTTGTCCAGTGCATCTGCGCAGGTCGCGTCACAGTCGGCGCCGACCGGCACCATCAGGGTCCAGACTTCGCGCAGATGTGCAGTCGGTTCCTCGCGGGTCAGCGCGACATCGGGAAGCGATACCGGCGGCGTGATCAGATCGCCGTACTGAGTGTTTTCACCCGGCCGCCAGCCGTTGTCGGCGAAGTAAAAGTACATAGCTACAGCTATGGGCAGGGCAAACAGTAAAGCAATGGCAACGAGCGTCAGGCGCCCGCGGGTTTGTGCTGATGTCATGATAGTTCAGAAGTTGCAGTTAGCCGGGCGATGGCGGCCTTGCGGCTGCGCCACCATTGGTACATGAGGATGAGATAAAACAGGCAGGCCAGCGTGGCAAATGAAAACCACTGCATCGCATAGCCCAGATGCTTCTCGGGGCCCGATGCAACCGTCTGCCAGTTACGCAGGTAGCCGTCGGGCTGAGTCGCATCCAGTTGCAGCTGATAGGCCCGCAGGGGCAATTGCAGCGCAGCCTGCAGCTGCGCCTGATCAGGGAACAGCATGCGGCGCGGCCAGCCGGTAGCTGCTGTCTCCGGGGCAGCAAGCCGCAAACCGGGTGCCGGAAAAGTATTCAGTCGCGCTCGCAACACACGCTCATCCGCTGTAACGCCAATGTCGGGCAGCTGCGTTCGGTCGACACCGGCCGGCAGCCAGCCGCGATTCACCATCACGTACTGCGCGCCTGACTGAAAAGGCGTCAGCACCTGGTAGCCGTTGCGCCCGTCCGCGGTCATGTTGTCCAGCAGTACCTGGCGTTCCGGTACATAACGGCCGCGCAATTCAAAATTATAGAAACGGTAGTCGGCGGACTCGGCGTCACTCACCAGGCTGGTCAGCCGGTTGCCGCTTGCGGCGCGCGCGGCGCTGTCGAGAACAGTCCGTTTTTGGTCGGCCCGGTCAAGCTGCCAGAAACCGGCGCTGAAAAACAACGCCAGCAGTGCGGCCAGCAGCCCTGTTGCGATAGCCGGCCGCTGGTAGCCGGGCGCCACATTGCTTGCCGGGGCGACTGCCGCGCTGTAGGGTTGCGTTCCCATCGCTAACGCAGTGCTCCCATGCCCCTGGAAGACCTCATTAAATACCTGATTGTTGCTGTATTGCTTGCCATTGTGTTCAGCCTGAGTTCGGGCATGTATTACATGCTCAAGGACAAGGGTGAGTCGAAGCGCATGGTGAATTCGCTGACTGTACGAATTTCTCTGTCGGTTGCATTGTTTGTGCTGCTGTTTATCGCCTGGTATTTCGGCCTGTTGCAGCCGCATCCTATGGCGCCGGGCGGCTAGTTCGGCCGCCGGCCGCGCATTTTAACCCCGTTTGCCCAGCCGCGAGACCGGAAACGACGCGACGCCGTCAGCCATGGTTACGCCGGGGCCGGCTGCACCCGTCCAGGCCTGTCCGGTTATCAGTTCCACGTCGGCCACAAACGCGCCGTCCGCACTGCGCAACTGCTCGGCCGCTGCCAGCATGCGGTTCCAAAGTCCTTTCGGAGTCAGGGCCCTGCGTCTTGCGGCGAGACGATTCACCGCCCCGGCAGCACGCAGGTCGGCAAACAGCCGGTTCAGGTCCCGGTAGCGCACGGCAATCTGTTCCACGTCCATAACCGGTTCGCGAAAACCTGCCTGCACCAGTGCATCGCCGATATTGTGCATGTCGGCAAATACATGCACATGCGGCGCTTCGTCCACGGCTCCCCAGGCGCGGCGCAGATTCTTCAGCGTATCCGGGCCCAGGGTATTGAACAGAAACAGGCCGGGGACGCGCAGCACGCGGCGGGCTTCAGCGAACACTTCCACCGGGTCGGCGCAGCCCGGCAACATCAGGTTGGAAACCACTATATCCACCGATGCATCCGCCAGCGGCAGACGATGTCCGTCAGCACAAATCCGCAGGGGGCTGCTGTTGGCAGCGGCCGCCAGCATCGCCTCCGACCAGTCAAGCGTAACAATCGATGCAGCGGGATAGCGGTGTCTGAGCAACGCGGTTGCTGCGCCGGTGCCACCGCCAAGATCGAGAATGACGTCGGCTTGCAGCGTGATCAGTTCAAGTCGTTCCAGCAGCCGTGCGCGGCTTTCCCGGCAGAGAAAGTCGCGGCGGTCGAATTCAGCCGCAATGCGATCATTGTCGCGGCGCAGCTGTTGCTGGTCGAGTTCATGCACTCTGCTTGCTGCAGGGCTCCGGTTGTATGCCCAGCCTGGTCATTAACTGCCGGTCCTGATCCGCGGCCGGATTGGCGGTGGTCAGCAGTTTTTCACCATAGAAAATCGAATTGGCGCCTGCCAGAAAACACAGCGCCTGCATTTCGTCGCTCATGTCTTCGCGTCCGGCGGACAGACGTACATGTGATGCCGGCATCAGAATGCGGGCGACGGCAATCATGCGCACAAAATCCAGCGGATCAATCGCAGTGCTGCCGTCCAGAGGGGTGCCCTCTACCTGAACCAGTTGATTGATCGGCACGCTGCCCGGATGCTCTGCCATGGTGGCCAGGGTGTGCAGCAGTTCAGCTCGATCCAGTTCATCTTCACCCATGCCAACAATACCGCCGCAGCATACCTTCAGGCCGGCATCGCGCACCGCCTCAAGCGTGTCGAGCCGATGCTGATAGGTGCGCGTGGTAATGATTTTTTCGTAGTGCCGCGCGGAGGTATCAAGGTTATGGTTGTAGTAATCCAGACCGGCCTGCTTCAATTGTCTGGCCTGCTCGGGTTGCAGCATGCCAAGCGTGGCACAGGTTTCCATGCCAAGCTCGCTGACCGCTTCCACCATGGCGTTTATCTGTTTCAGCTGCTTGGGCTTGGGTGAGCGCCATGCCGCACCCATGCAAAAGCGCGTGGCGCCGCGTTCTTTTGCTGCTCGGGCCTGCTCCACTACCGCCTGCAGTTCCATCAGCGGGTCGTTGTTCACATCGGTTTCATAGCGAATGCTCTGCGGGCAATAACTGCAATCTTCCGGGCAGCCACCGGTTTTCACGCTGAGCAGGGTGCTGATCTGCACGGCATTCGGGTCAAAATGCCGGCGATGGGCAGACTGTGCCGCAAACAGCAAATCATTAAAGGGCAATGCAAATAACGCGCGGACTTCGTCCAGAGTCCAGTTATTGCGCACCTCGCCTGTTGTCAGCGCGGCCAGTTCGGACGCCGGTGAATATTCGGGTTGCGGTGATCCGTGCATGTTGATTCCTGAGTGCTAAAGCCTGTTGTTGCTGCAGTTTCGCGGCTGTTGCAGCGATCAAAGCTGCCGGACAATCAATCTGCTGCCCGGCAAGGGGCGCTGATCAGGACAGCCGAAAGTGCCACTGGCAGGGAAGTATCGAAATGCCATGCTTTACTGTCAACTTTTGTGCGGCGAAAAAGTTGACAGCCTGCTGGCTGTGGTTTGTCCGTATCGCTGCCTGCTTTGTGATGCGCCTGCGCGAGATATGGATCTTTGCGCTGCCTGTCGGGCCGATCTGCCATGGCAGCGGCGCGCCTGCCGCCGCTGCGCACTGCCGCTGCCGCGTGGCGAGCTGTGCGCCAACTGTGCCGCCCAGCCGCCGCGCAGCAGTGCCTGCTTCGCCGCCCTGATTTATGAATACCCGGTCAATCGGATGCTTACCGCGCTTAAATTCGGCAGGCGCAGCTACATGGCGCGTATTACCGGGGAATTGCTGGCGGCATATCTGCGGTCGCGCATCGAGCCATCTGCCTGGCCTGATCAGGTGGTGCCGGTGCCGCTGCATGTGCTTCGACTTAGCGAGCGCGGTTACAACCAGGCAGAACTGATTGCCGCAACGGTCGCCAATTGTCTGCGCTTAAGCTGCAGGCCGGATTTACTGCGCCGCGACCGGCAGACCGCCACCCAGACCGGGCTCGGGCGAGCACGGCGGTTGCGGAATCTGGATGGGGCTTTTTCAGTGTGCGGCGCCGCGGCGGGTATGCGCATTGCGCTGGTGGATGATGTGCTGACCACCGGCGCCACCACCGTGGCATGTGCTGAAACATTGCTGCAGGCGGGCGCAGACGATGTGCAGATCTGGACAGTCGCGCGCGCTATATAGAGACGTCGAAAATATAACTTAGCGCGATGCCGACAAACACGGTTGCCCCAATGTGGCGATTATTCAGAAAAGCCCGCATACACTCGTCCGGGTCGCGGCGACGAATCAGCGCATACTGATAAAGCATGAACAGCGCGCTAACCAGCAGGCTGAGGCGGTACCACATGCCGAGGCCCGCAACTTCGCCGGCCAGTAACAAGGCAAACAAAAACAGCCCCTGCAGAATAGCCACTACAAATACGTCTGCCTGACCGAACAGGATGGCTGTCGAACGGATACCGGCTTTCAGGTCGTCAGCACGATCGGCCATCGCATACATGGTGTCATAGGCTACGGCCCACACCACCACCGCCAGGCTCAGCAGCCACGCCAGTCGCGGCACTGCACCGGTATGTGCGGCAAAGGCCATCGGCACGGCCCAGGCAAAAGCCACCCCCAGCACCAGCTGGGGTGCGGCAAAAAATCGTTTGCAGAACGGATAAATCACGGTCAGCGCTATTGCGCCCAGCGCCAGCAGCTGCGTCAGCCGGTCCAGCGTCATGACCAGTCCCAGCGCAATCAGGCAAAGCGCAACAAACAGAACCAGCGCTTCAACCGGAGCAACCGTGCCGACCACCAGCGGCCGATCGCGCGTGCGTCCGACCTGTTTGTCCAGTTGGCGATCGGCGAAATCATTGATAACGCAGCCGGCACTGCGCATTACCACTGCGCCGAGAACAAAAACCGTGAATACCCACGGATCCGGCGTACCGGAAGAAGAAATCCACAGGGCCCACAGCGTGGGCCACAACAGCAGCCAGATGCCGATGGGCCGATCAAGGCGCATCAGTCGTGCGTAGTGGCTGAGTTGCCCGGCCAGTTCGGCCAGCAAGCCATCACTCCGGGCGGTGCGATTCATGTTCCGCGTTGCTTTCACAGCCTGCCAGATTCGTCAGAAACACCTCTGTCACGCCCAAAGCATCAGTGCCTATGCGAAATTCAGAACGCCGCGCCCATACCGGGCCACGGGTTGCCGCAGGCAAATGCCGGCTATCCAGCAGGGCATAGCTAAAGTTGCTGCGACTGACGCTGGGGGTGCCGCCGGCCCGGGCCTGTAATGATTCGCCCAGCGGTTCGTCGCCGAGTTTGGCCAGCCAGGGATGCGCCGCGAGTGTCGCAGCCGGCACATCAGTGATGGCATAAATGCAGGAACGCTCACCGCAGCAAAGCAGTACTTCGCGGTGCAGACCGGCGCTGACCGAGCAGGGCTGATCCCGCAGCACCCGCATGTTGAAACGGTCGCCGCACAGCCGGCGCAGCCGCCGCGTCAGCAAGCCAGTTTCCGTCAGCCAGCTCTGCATCTCAGCATCCGGTCGGCAGCCGTCTATTTCCGGAGTAGCGGCCCATATATCAGTGGGCAGGCCGGCGAACGGCAGTGCAACGGCGAATTGTTTATCGGCGGCAGCCATGGGGCGGATTCTATTCTCTATATATTGCTGTAGTCATCTGCCCGGGTGATCCAGCGATCAATAAGCATGTCCACTCGCTCCGGATAGCGCACCAGCAGCTCATCTGCCAGTTGCTGAACTTCAGGCAGCAGCCAGGCATCGCGCCCCAGGTCGGCGACCCGCATCTGCAGCAGGCCGGTCTGGCGCTTGCCCAGCACTTCCCCCGGCCCGCGCAGTTCCAGATCTTTCTGTGCCACGACAAAACCGTCATTGGTTTCCCGCATAACGTCAATACGCTGACGGGCATGCGCAGACAGCGGGTTCTGCGAACTGTAAATGAGCACGCAGGTGCTTTGCCCGGTGCCGCGGCCGACTCGGCCGCGTAACTGATGCAGCTGCGCCAGTCCCATGCGTTCGGCATTTTCAATAATCATCAGGGTGGCCTCGGGGACGTCCACTCCGACTTCGATAACGGTGGTTGCGACCAGCACCTGCAGTTGTCCGTCTGCAAAGGCTTTCATGACCTGCTCTTTGGCGGCAGCTTTCATGCGGCCATGGATCAGGCCCACGGCGATGCCGGGCAGCGCCTCACTGAGCATGGTGTGGGTGGATTCCGCATCCTGATAGTGCAGCGCTTCGGATTCTTCCACCAGCGGACACACCCAATAGGCGCGCTGACCCGATGCCAGCGCATCCTTTACCCTGCTGACAACTTCGCCGCGGCGCTGATCGGAAACCGCGACGGTGGTCACCGGCTGCCGACCGGGCGGCATTTCGCGGATGATCGAAACGTCGAGGTCGGCGTACAGGGTCATGGCCAGTGTGCGGGGTATCGGCGTTGCAGTCATTACCAGTTGATGCGGCCGAAAGGTTCCGGTCGAGCCTTTTTCCATCAGGCTCATGCGCTGGTGCACCCCGAAGCGATGTTGTTCGTCAACGATAACCAGACCGAGCCGCGCATACTCGACGCCCGCCTGAAACAATGCATGTGTGCCGATGATGACCTGCGCCTCGCCGGCGGCGATGGCAGCAAGCGCACGCTTGCGTTGCGCTGCTTTCAGTGAACCTGACAGCCAGGCCACGCTGATGCCCAGCGGCTGCAACCACGCGGCAAAATTGTCGCGATGCTGTTCGGCCAGCAGTTCAGTCGGCGCCATGATCGCCACCTGGGTATCTGCATCTGCCGCCACGAGAGCGGCCACCGCCGCTACAATGGTCTTGCCGCAACCCACATCACCCTGCACCAGCCGCATCATCGGTCGCGTGTTAGCCAGATCTTTACGAATAATGTCGATACTGCTTTGCTGATCGCCCGTTAGTTCGAAACCCAGACTGCGCAGAAAGTTAGTGACGTTTTCGTCGGCGGGAGCCAGCGCGCGCGCCTGCAGATGGCTGACCCGGTCGCGCAATTGCCGCAGGCTCAGGTAGTGCGCCAGCAGTTCCTCGATAATCAGGCGCCGTTGCGCCGGGTGGCGGCCGGCTGCCAGTTCATCAAGTGCGGCGCCCGCCGGCGGGCGATGCAAAAATTCCAGTGCGGCATGGAGCGCCGGCAACTTGTGACCGGCCGCCAGTTCAGCCGGCAAAAGATCGGCGCAGTTCACCGTTCGTTTTGCTAGCACCTGGGTAATAAGACTGCGCAACCGGCCCTGCTGTATGCCTTCGGTGGCGGGATAAACGGGCGTCAGATGTGTATCCAGCGGCTGCGCATTCTGTTCTGCCAGTAGCCGGTATTCCGGGTGCACCATTTCCAGTCCGCCGGTGCCCTTGCGCACCTCGCCATAGCAGCGTACCCGTTTGCCGCGGGTCAGCCCCTGTTGCTGGGCACGGGAAAAATAAAAAAACCGCAGCGTCAGCGAGCCGGTGCCGTCAGCTAGCCGGCAGAGCATGCTGCGGCGGCCACGATAGACAACTTCTGTGAGTTCGATTTCGGCTTCGACGACCGCGCGCTGTCCCGGCAGCAGGCTGCCTATGGGTGCAATACGGGTGCGATCTTCGTAGCGGAACGGCAGCAGAAACAGCAGGTCGGCAGGCTGCGTGACGCCCAGCCGGCCAAGTTTTTCTGCCAGGGCCGGCCCGACGCCGCGCAGATCAGTCAGCGAGTGCGGCGTTGACTTCAATCCGGATACCTTTGGATAACTCAGTGCGCGAGCACAGCGTCCGCTTCGACCAGGGCTCCTTTGGGTAATCCGGCAACTTCGACGGCGGCGCGCGCGGGATAAGGCTTAGTGAAATATTGTTCCATGACTTCATTCACTTTGGCGAAATGGCCAAGGTCGGTCAGAAACACAGTGACTTTGAGTGCCTGACTCAGGTCGCTGCCGGCCGCTTCCGCAACAGCCTTGAGGTTTTCAAATACCTGCACGATCTGCGCATCAATTCCGTCCACCATGTCGCCGCTCTGCGGATCCAGTGGAATCTGACCGGAAACATAGATCGCGTTGTTGTGGCGTATGGCCTGTGAATAGGTGCCGATTGCCGCCGGCGCGTTGTCGGTCTGGACAGGAATTCTGCTCATCGGTATTTCCGTGTATGTATTGTGTGAACGGTTGATCAGGCGCAGGAGCGGGCGACACGCTTGAGGTCGCGCACCAGCCGTATGCTGCGTAGCACCCGGGCCAGGTGGGTGCGGTTCTCGACCAGAATATCAAAGGTCATTTCCGCGTAGTCCTCATCGTCTTCACTGACCGACACCTGTTCGATACTGGTGCCGGCTTCGGCAATGCGCGATGCCACCTCGGCCAGCGCACCGGGGCGGTTGGGTGTTTCCACCTTGAGTTCAACCGAAAACTCGCCATCAACAGTGGTTTCCCAGTCAACCGCCAGCCACTTGCCGGGTTCCTTGGCGTAACGCCCCAGGTTTCCGCAGACGTCCCGGTGAATCACCAGACCGCGGCCCGAACTCAGGTAGCCCATGATGGTGTCGCCCGGAATAGGATGGCAGCAGCGCGCATAGCTGACCACCAGCCCTTCGCTGCCGGCAATAGTGATACGCGGCGTACTCTCTACGCCTTCGTTCTGGTAATTGCTGTCTCCCGCCAGCAGCAATTGCGCAACCAGCGGTGCAATACGCTCACCAAGGCCGAGTTGTTCGAACAGGTCAACCGGCTTGTTCAGTTCGAAGCGCGCCAGTAATTCATTCATTTGTTTTTTGGGTATAGAACGCAGGCTCTTGCCCTGTGCCCG
>CAYGKB010000025.1:0-17008 GCA_964350425.1 uncultured Chromatiaceae bacterium
AGTCCGTTTATTGCGGCCGCGCTTGCTGCAATGACTTTTCCATCGGCATTGAGCTTGAAGGCGCTGACGAGATTCCCTATGAATCCGCCCAGTACGAAAAACTGGCAGCCCTGATCGGCAGTCTGCGTGCCGGACTCGAATCGCTTGCAGATGCGGAGATTGTCGGTCACAGCGACATAGCGCCCGGCCGCAAGACCGACCCGGGCCCGGCATTTGACTGGCGTCGCCTGCGCAGTCTGCTGGCGCGGCAGGCCGCCGGTTAGCATCTGATGCGGACGGCGTTCATAATCGGCTTATGAACTTTCTGGCGCTGATTATCGGTCTGGCTGTCGAGCGCTTGTTGACGCAGCTGTTTCATTTGCGTGAGTTCCGCTGGCTCGATTTCATTTTCAACGCGGTATACGCGCGCGCCGCAGAGCTGAAAAAGGAACTTGCTATCGTAGTAGCAGTGCTGCTGGCCGCACTGCTGGTGCTTCCCGTAGCCGCAGCCGAAATCGCGCTGGCCGATCGACTCGCCTATATTCCTTCATTCCTTTTTGCCGTGGTGGTGCTGCTGTTTTGTCTGGGGCCGCGCGATCTGCATGAAGAAGTTCAGGAATACCGGGCGGCGATTGCGGCAGGTGATGAGGCGGCAATTGCAGATGTGGCGACTGAATTGCTTGAGCAGTCACCGCCGCAGGAAGAGGCTATTCCGGTGGTGGAACATGCTGTTTACGCGCAGGCTAATAACCGCATATTTGCCGTGGTGTTCTGGTTTATCGTGCTGGGTGCCGCCGGCGCCTGGCTGTTCCGGGTGCTGGACCTGATGCGTCGCGCGGCTATCCGCCGCTGCGGGGCCGTGGCGATGGACGATGCGCCGCCGTACGTGCAGGCCGTGCTGCTGGTGCATAGCGTGCTGGCCTGGCTACCGGCCAGGCTGCTGGCAGCCGGCTATACCCTCGCGGGTAATTATGACGAGGCCATGCAGGCGTGGCGCAGTTACCGACCGGCGGCCACGCAGGTATTGCCGCGCGATGCCGATTTGTTGCTCGGCGCGGTTGGTCACGGAGCGGCTGCCAAACGCGAACCCGGCAATGTCAGTGAGCGGGCGCGCATTGCTCTCGATCTGGTAACCCGCACGCTATGGATGATCTGGTGCCCGGCGCTGGCGCTGTTCACGCTGTACGACTGGATAAGCTGACAGCGATGCATGCCGGCGGGCCGATGCGCGGGTGGCGGCGCACTGCAGTGTTATTGCTGTTCCATGTGGTATTGCCGGGTCAGGCAGCAGCGAATGAAGCGTTGCGGATTGTGACTCTGGCGCCCAACCTCACCGAACTGGTCTATGCCGCGGGTGCCGGCGCGCAGTTGGTGGGTACCGTCGCGTACAGTGATTTCCCCGCTGCTGCTGCCGAATTGCCGCGCATCGGCGATGCCTTCCGGTTTGACTATGAAGCACTGCGACTGCTGCAACCCGATCTGATTCTGGCATGGAGCAGCGGCAACCCACGCAGTGCCATAGACCGGCTGCGCGAGCAGGGCTATCGCGTGGAGGAATTTGAAGCGCAATCACTTGAGGATATTGCCGCGCAGATCGAACGTATCGGTACCCTGGCCGGTTCCGCTGCAATGGCCGGGCGGGCGGCAACAAAATTTCGCCACGATATGCGGGAGCTGCAAGCAGCGTATCAGGGGCGCACCACTTTGCGGGTGTTTTACCAGGTATCGGCACAGCCATACTTCACGATCAGCGGTCAGCATGTCATTGATGAGCTGATTCGGCTTTGTGGCGGCAGCAATGTTTTTGCGCATCTCACCGCAGTCGCCCCGGCTGTCAGTCTCGAATCAATCATTCTTGCCGATCCGCAGGTTATTGTTGCGCCGGTGGTGGCGCCGGGTGACCAGCAGTGGCAGCAGGACTGGCAGCGCTGGCAGAACGTCAGTGCGGTCAGGAACCGCGCACTGCAAAACGTCTCGGCAGACTTTCTTAGCCGTTCAACGACACGCATGCTGCAAGGTGGCCGGCAGCTCTGCGCGGCTCTCGATGAGGCGCGGCAGAACTATGGCCAACAGTGAGCAGCGGGAAGGAACCAAGCAGTCGGCTCAGGCATCATTGCTGCGGCCGCTTTGCCACAGCGTTTCGCTTGCGCCCGCTTCCCGGTTGATGCACCGGGCCAGCACAAACAGCAAATCCGACAGCCGGTTCAGATAGCATACCGCCGCCGGGTTGATGTCTTCCGCTGCTGCCAGACTGCAGACCCGCCGTTCAGCGCGGCGGCAGATTGTTCTGGCCATATGGCAGGCCGCCGCTGCAGCGGTGCCGCCTGGCAACACAAAATCCCTGAGCGGCGGCAATTGCGCATTGTAGCTGTCCAAATGCTGTTCCAGCGCGGTGACATGCGCGTCGCTGATCACCTGTGATCCCGGAATGCACAATTCGCCGCCAAGATCGAACAACCGCTGCTGAATGTCGGCCAGCAACACGTCCATTGCATCAGGCACGGCCGCTGCGCGCAGCACACCGATTGCACTGTTAAGTTCATCGACCGTGCCATAGGCTTCGACGCGGGCACTGTCTTTCGGCGCCCGGCTGCCGTCGCCAAGACCGGTTGAGCCGTCGTCACCGGTGCGCGTGTAGATTTTGCTGAGTCTGTTTCCCAAAACGGTATCCGCAAGTCGGGTTTGGCTGCTGTACTGAATAATTGTAGCGCTATGCCGGCAACAGTACCTTGCGGCCTGTTGCCGCCGCGCTGCCCTGATAGTAGCTGAACGGCGTCTGATACAGGCGTTCCAGACGTTCCGGTTCAAGCAATTCGCCGGCCGGGCCGTATTCCCATTCGCCGTCGCCGTAGAGCAGCAGCGCGTGGCTGGCGAAACGCATCACCAGCGCCGGATTGTGCACGGTTGTGACCACGATTCGCCCGCCGGCCGCAACTGCCGCAAGCTGCTCCAGCACAGCGATCTGATGATGCGGGTCGAGGTGGTTCAGCGGTTCGTCCAGCAGCCAGATGTCGGGGTTTTGCACCATCAGCGTCGCCAGCGCGACGCGCTCACGCTCGCCTCCCGACAGGGTCGTGATGAGCCGATCATCCAGACCCTGCAGATCAAAACAGCGCAGCGCTTCGCGGACTGCCTGCAGTTCCTCGTCGCCGGCCCACTGCCAGAAGTTCAACCGCGGAAAACAGCCCATCAGCACACTGTCGGTGACGGTCAGGGGAAACGCGTCTTCGTGAATCTGCAGCAACAGACCCAGCCGTCGTGCAACAGTCAGCCGCGCCAGCGAGTCCAGCGGATCGCCGTTTATCCTTACAGTACCGTTGGCGGCGCGCAGCCCGGCCAAAGTATGCAGCGTGAGGGTTTTGCCGGCGCCATTGGTACCCAGCACGCAGACATACTCACCGGCTCCGATGTCGAGATTGAGGTCGCGCACCAGTTGGCGGCCGGGCACCGCGATTTGCAGATTGGCGGTTTGCAGTCGGGCAGTCATGGTCTGCAAGCTTTAACGATGCTCTTGTAAAAGGCAAATACTCCAGGCTGTTAGGATTACCCCGAATGGAATCAGTGTTGCGGAGAGCAAACCATGTCACCATCAGCACCCGAGCCAAAGTATCAGCTTAGTTACTGGCCGCTGCCGTTTCGTGGCTGCTTTATCAGTTATCTGTTTGCATATCGCGACGTCCCGTTGCTGGAGCAGACAGACTTTGCGGAGATTGATGCGTTACGACGCACTAACGTCAAAGACCAGTCAGTGCCGTTTATGGGTCCGCCGGTGCTGCGCGAACTTGCTACCGACCGCGCGCTCAGCCAGATGCCGGCGATAGTGTTGTATGTATCGCGCGAACTTGAGCTGTTGCCTGATGATCCGTTCGAAATGGCAATGGCAATGAAAGTCCTCATGGACTGCAATGATGTGCTGATGGAAATTTGCCGCTACAACGGCTCATCTGTGTGGTGCAGAGAGGAATGGATTGAGTTCCGGACCAAACGCCTGCCGCACTGGCTGCGGATATTTGCGGAGAGCCTGACCCGCGGTTTCATCGGCAACGAGCGAGTTACCTTTGCGGACATCGGCATCGTTGCGCTTTTTGGCAACATGATGCGTTGCTTGCCGGAACTGGAGCCCGATGTGATCGCCGCGGCGCCGAAGATTCACCTGTTGTGTTCGCAAATCAGCGCTAAACCCTCCCTTGCTGAATTTATAAAGAGCGAAGATGAGCGTTACGGAAAATTGTATTGTGGCGGCCAGATTGAAGCATCAATTCGGGCCATGCTGGAGCAGGACAGCCGGGTTGCTTAGAAATTGAGGTAAAGACGGCGGGTTATGGGGCAGGCAAAAAAAACCCCGGTGGGTGACCGGGGTGTACGGGTTATTGTTGTTGTCGCGAATTCGGTTTCTGTTTTGACGCCAGGTGGTGGTGGATTTTTATTTTTGTAGTAAGGATATTCTTATTGTTGTTGGGTTGTTCTTCTTCTTGATCCTTTACTTCTGGCTTCGATGTCTGAAATCAGCATTCGAAAACCTGGCAACACAGAAACCTTTTTTGTGCGCATGCTAAATAAAGCAATATGCGTGCCAAAACGCGAAAAATACTATAAAAACAATAATATAAAAAAATGTTGTTGCACGGCGGACTAACTATTTCCGGGCGCTTGTAAAGCTTTTCGACAGCCGTCCTGCGGCTCGCGGCCTCTAGCTGTGCGGCCTCAAACGCCCGCTGCGCGGGCACTCTGGGTCGCCATCGATGCGGTCATCGGCGACCCGGTCCGGATGCCGCTTCCTGCCTCAGGCCTGGTCTGCCGCAGGGCAATGTGGAAAAGCGGTGTATATCTTGTCATTAAGCCTGACTTTGTAATTTTCGTGTAAAGAAAATCGACATGAGAATCTATGGCGTTTTCACGGCTGCAGTCGCTGGCTTTGCCATGGCGAGGCCATGTGTCCGCCGTCAGCGCTCGCGGTAAGTTCGCGTTTCCAGCGGCCCCGGTCATGCAGGCGGGCATCACCCCGGGTCCAAAGTTCGACCGCACTCAGCCAGATGCGATAACCGCCCCAGTGCGGCGGGCGCGCAATGCTGTTGTGGTCGCCAAAGCGCTGCTGCATTGCCTGCAGCGCACGCAGCAACTGACTGCGCTGTTCGATAGGCTGACTTTGGGCGCTGGCCCAGGCGCCTATCTGGCTGTCACGATCGCGGCTGGCAAAATAAGCGTCACTTTCCGCCGCCGGGGAAGGCACGGCAACGCCTTCCAGCCGCGCCTGCCGGTTCAGCCGGTCCCAGTGAAACACTGCGGCTACCCGTGCGTTTGCCGTGATAGCGTCGCCTTTGGCCGATGCATAATTGGTGTAAAACACTGCGTAGCCGGGGTCGGCCAGCAATTGCTTGCATAGCACGATGCGGTTGGCAGGTTGTCCCGTTGGCTCGACGGTTGCCAGCGCCATGGCATCCGGGTTGGGATACAGGCCGCTGGCGCGCGCATCTTCAAGCCACTGGCTGAGGATGTGCAGGGGGTTATCCGGCAATGGTTCGGGCAGTTGTTCCATGATCGTGAATCGGTCTCATGACAAACAGCAGGTGCGGCGATTTTAGGCGCAGCACGGGCACCCCGCCAGTCCGGCAGGACGCGAAACGGTGCGGCAGGCTTGCGGCACCGATACGGACTCTGTAAAACACCCGGATAATCCCGCCGGGATTGGCAACATTTAATTTTTTATAACGGGTAGGGTCGGGTGGACCTTCAGAATCTGCGCAACAGGCTGAACGCACTTGATCGGCAGCTTCTTGAGCTTATTGCCGAGCGGCAGACCGTGGTTGAACAAGTGGGCGAACTGAAACGCTCCAGCAGCCAGGCCACCCGCGATTACGCCCGCGAAAAACAGGTGCTGGACGGCGCGCGCCGGAATGCCCGCGAGCTCGGTGTGGCGCCGGAAATTGCCGCCGATGTCATGCGCCTGCTGATCAAAACCAGCCTCACGCGACAGGAACGGGCGCGGGTCTCGGCCGAGGGTCGCGGCAGTGGTCTGGCCGCGCTGGTCATCGGCGGTGGTGGCAAGATGGGTCGCTGGTTCAGCGATTTTCTGCATTCGCAGGGCTATGCGGTCACCGTGGCGGATCCGGTGAATCGTGTACCCGAATTTCATTGCGTGGCTGACTGGACCGAAGCCAGAGAAGAGTTTGCAGTAACGGTGGTGGCGGCACCGCTGCAAAAATCGGCTGCAATCCTTGAGGAAATGGCCGAGCGCGGTCATCCCGGCCTGATTTTTGATGTCGGTTCGCTGAAAACCCCGCTGATCCCTGCACTGCGCAAACTGGCGGCCAGTGGCGCCAAGGTGACATCAGTACACCCCATGTTTGGTCCCGACACGGATCTGTTGTCCGACAAGCACGTGATCTTCCTCGATGCCGGTTCGGAAGATGCCAAGGCTGCTGCGCAGGCGCTGTTTGCCTCCACCATGGCCTGTCAGTCGGAAATGCAACTGGAAGAGCACGACCGCCTGATAGCTTACGTACTGGGTTTGTCGCACGCCCTGAACATTGCGTTTTTCAGCGTCCTTGCCAGCAGCGGCGAATCGGTGCCGCGGCTGGCCGACATATCCAGCACCACTTTTGACGCGCAGTTGGAAGTCGCATCGCGGGTAGCGGCCGAGAACCCCAATCTGTATTTCGAAATTCAGTCGCTCAATGAATACGGGCTCGAACCGCTGGAAGCGCTGGCGACAGCAGTCGCAGACATTGCTGCTGCGGTGCGCGACAAAGACGAAGCTGCTTTCGTGAAACTCATGGAAGACGGTCGACGTTATCTCGACAGTCGCGGCTGATTCCGCATCAGGACCAGAAACAGCGGCACCCCGAGCATGGCGGTAAGCGCGCCCACGGGTAGCTGCAGCGGCGCAATGATGCTGCGCGCCAGCGTGTCGGAAACCACCAGCAGTGCCCCGCCTGCCAGCGCCGAGCAGGGCATTACCGTGCGATGGTCAGCGTCACCCGCCAGACGCACCAGGTGCGGAATAACCAGCCCCACAAAGCCCACGGTGCCGGCCGTGGTGACCGCAACCGCAGTGAGCAGGGAACTGGTGAAATACAGCAGACCGCGCACCGGCCTGACTGCCACCCCCAGCAATGCGGCCTGCCGGTCGCCGGTGGCGAGCACATTCAGTGCCGGTGCCAGCAGATAGCCCAGCAATGCGACGGCCGCGGCCAGCAGCAGCGGCGGCCAGACGGCAGTGGAGTAGGAAAAATCGCCCATTAGCCAGAACAACATCCCGCGCAGGTTGCGTTCCGGTGCGGTCGCCAGCAGCAGCGTTACAAAGGCACCCCAGCCGGCTGCTACCACTACCCCGGTCAGCAGCAGCCTCCCGGGAGAACGGTCGGTGCCGATCTGCGCCAGGGCAAATACCAGCAGGGTGCTGAATAATGCGCCGGCGAGCGCCGCGCCGTTAATAATCAGGGTGCCCGCGCCGGCCAGCAGCGCCAGTAATGCACCCACCGCGGCACCGCCGGAAGTGCCCAGCACGTAGGGATCGGCCAGCGGGTTGCGTAACAGCACCTGCATCATGGCGCCGGCCAGCGCCAGCGACGCACCGGTGCCGAACGCGGCCAGCACTCGCGGCAGGCGCAGTTGCAGCAGGATGTCGCGCATAACCGGATCGGCCTGGGTCGTCAGGCTTTGCCATGCTGCGACCGGCTCGAAACCGCCGCTGCCGGTTGCCATGCCGAATGCAACGCTGAGCAGCGCGACGGCCAGCAGTAACAGGGTTAACAGGCTGCGGTTCATAAGAGGCTCATCGCCGATGGGAGATGACAGCATAATTGGGATTGTGAAAAAATGTCAGCAGACATTTTCATCGGGTTGTGATGGATCACTTTGACGCAAATGGTTTTCGCAGCAATGTCGGCATTATCCTGACGCGCGAAGACGGCGCACTGCTGCTGGCCGGCCGTGCCCGCCAGTCCGGCTGGCAGTTCCCGCAGGGCGGTATCCAGGTAGACGAGACGCCGCTGCAGGCTATGTACCGGGAGTTACAGGAAGAAGTCGGGCTGGCCGCTGCCGATGTCGATATTCTCGGCGAAACCTCCGGCTGGCTGCACTATCGTCTGCCGAAAAAATATATTCGGCGCGATGCCGAGCCGCTATGCATTGGTCAGCGGCAGCGTTGGTTCATGCTGCGCCTGCTGAGCGATGAACAGCAATTCGATCTGGACACCACTGATATCCCTGAGTTTGATCGCTGGAAATGGGTGGACTATTGGCGGCCGGTCAAGGAAGTAATTTATTTCAAACGGCGGGTATACGCCGCAGCGCTGGCCGAACTGGCGCCGTTGCTGTTCTCAGACGAAGTGCCGCCGCAACCTGCCTGGTGGCCTGCCGCCTGGTCGGCGAATGCCGAATGGCACCCGGAATAATAAGCCGGTGAAGCGGTCTCATTTAAGCGTGCGGCGCCAGCCGTTTCCGGGTCTGGTGGTCTGGCTGGGCGCGATTGTGCTGATTGCCGGCGTGGCCGGTTACCTGATGTACGACCTCGGTCTGAGCAAGGCCGGTTTCCGCAGCTCCGAGGCCGCGGCCAAAATCGAACAGCTCGAAGAGCAGAACGATCAGCTGGTCCAGGTCAACAAGACTTTAAGTGAGCAGATTGCGGTGCTGGAGACGGCTGCCAAAATTGACCGCGAGGCTTATCGTCAGGTTGACGCGCAGCTCGCGGAATTGCAGAGCAGAATTCTCGCGCAGCAGGAAGATCTGGAGTTCTATCGCGGTATTGTCGGCGAGGATGACGGTTCTGAACTGCGCATCCAGAGTTTTGAGGTGCTGCCGGGCATGGGCGAACGCGAGTATGAATTGCGCCTGGTGCTGGCGCAGGCACTGCGCGCCGACCGGGAAATATCCGGCCAGGTGGAATTGCAGCTCGAAGGGCTGCAGCGCAGCGAACCGCATACCCTGGATATGGACGCGCTGAGCCTGCAGCAGCAGGCGCTCAGCTACCGGTTCCGCTACTTTCAGGATCTCAAGGCCGATATTGTTGTGCCGGCTGCATTCGAGCCCCGGCGGGTGCGGGTGTTAGTGCGACCGCGCAGCAGATCAGGAAAATCCGCCAAAACTGTGGAAGAATTCTTCGCCTGGCAGCCGGAAAACGGCTAGATTGGGGATCAAATCTGTATTTTGTAAACCGGATACGGCGTCGCGTGAGCCGTGTTCCGGGAGCGGAGACCGTTATGTTTGGCAGGAAAAATCGCAGGCCCACGGCAATACAAACGCTGATAGGGGAGAACACCCGAATCGAGGGCGACCTGCATTTCGTAGGTGGCTGCCATGTAGACGGCCATGTGAATGGCAGCGTCAACGCCGACAATGATCCGGACGCTTACCTGAGCATCAGCGAAAACGGCCGGGTGCAGGGTAATGTCACCGTGCCGCGGCTGGGCCTGAGCGGCACGGTCGAAGGCGACGTGGTGGTGACTGAGAAAGCCGAGCTTGGCGCCACCGCGCGGGTGATCGGCAACGTCCATTACAGCCTGATCGAAATTGCGGCCGGGGCCGAAATCAACGGCAAGCTGATCCATGAATCAGAGGCGCTGCGCAAACCGGCCAAAAAGCAGGCCCGGGTCGAGGTAGATGTGGATCTGGGCCTTGATAACGTGGCTGAACAAAACAGCTGAACGATGCGTTAAAATACGCTTATGAGTATCGAACCCAGTCATTATGAACCGGCCGACGATCCGGTCGTGTTCACCGCCTCTGCTGCCAGCAAGGTAGGCGCGCTGATTGCCGAGGAAGGCAATCCCAACCTCAAGCTGCGGGTGTTTATCGCCGGCGGCGGCTGTTCAGGATTTCAGTACGGCTTTACCTTCGACGAAGAATTTCAGGACGGCGATGTCGAGGTCGAAAAAGACGGTGTGAAACTGTTGATCGACCCGATGAGTATTCAATATCTGATGGGCGCGGAGATAGACTACAAAGATGATCTGGAAGGCGCCCAGTTTGTAATCCGCAATCCCAACGCAGCAACCACCTGCGGTTGTGGTTCGTCCTTCTCCGTCTGAGCAACCACCCGTCGACCCGCTGGTCGATTCGGGGCTCATGGCGGCCGTTGATCTTGGCTCTAACAGCTTTCACTTGCTGGTGGCCGATTTTGTCCACGGCCAGTTGCGCGTGGTGGATCGCCTGCGCGAAATGGTGCGTATTGCCGGCGGTCTCGACAAAGGCAAGAATCTCGATGAAGCAAGCCAGGAGCGAGCTTTGGAATGCCTGGCGCGTTTCGGCGAGCGGCTGCGTGATATTCCGCAGGAGCGGGTACGCGCGGTAGGCACCAATACGCTGCGCCGTGCGCGCAATCCCGATGGTTTTCTCGGCAATGCCGCCGAGCTGCTGGGTCACGAGATCGACATTATTTCCGGCATCGAAGAAGCACGGCTGATTTTTATCGGCGTGACCCACAGCCTGCCCGAAGTGACCGGTGAGCACCTGGTAATTGATATCGGTGGTGGCAGCACCGAGCTTGCCGGCGGTGAAGGCTATCAGCCCCTGCAACTGGAAAGCATGAATATCGGTTGCGTGGGCATGAGCCGCAAGTATTTCCCCAACGGTAAGATTTCACGCAAACGATTCGACCGGGCGCGCACGGCCGTGCGACTGGAACTGCGCCCCATTGCCGGAAAATTTCGCGCGCGTGACTGGCAACGCGTTGCCGGTGCATCAGGCACCATCAGAACGGCTGCGGGTATCCTCAGCGAACTGGGCTGGATAGAAGGGCCGATCACAGTGTCGGCCCTGGAACAACTAATAGAGCGCATGATTCGTCAGGAACATGCTGACGATCTGGACCTGCCCGGACTCGACGACCAGCGTGCACCGGTGATAGCCGGTGGTATTGCGATTCTGGTGGAGGTTATGGATCAGCTGGGCATACGCGAGGTCACCACAACGCAGGGCGCATTGCGCGAGGGCATCATCTATGACCTGGTCGGGCGGCTGAGTGACGAGGATTCGCGCGTGCGCACGGTGCGGGCGATGGAGTCACGCTTTCACGTCGATGCCGAGCAGGCCGGGCGTGTGCAGATCACCGCCGAAGCGTTGCTGGATCAGGTCGCCGATACCTGGAAACTGAACCGGCCGAATATTCGTAATCTGCTTGGCTGGGCGGCCCGGCTGCATGAAATTGGTCTGGATATCGCCCATTCGCAATATCACCGGCACGGTGCCTATTTGCTGCAGCATGCCGATATGCCGGGCTTTAACCGCAACGAGCAAAGCATACTGGCCTGCCTGGTGGGTTCACACCGGCGCAAATTGTCGCTGGCGGCGGTTTCTGCGATCGCGCCCAAAGGCTGGGCCAAGAAAGCACTGCGGCTGGCGATTATTCTGCGCCTGGCAGTCCTGTTCAACCGCAGCCGGTCCTATGAGTTTCCCGAGATGCTGCACATGCAGGTCAGCGGCAAATGCCTGTCGCTGGGCTTGCCGCAAGACTGGCTGCAGGCCAATCCGCTGTCGCTTGCGGATCTGGAAATGGAGCGGGAATACCTGGCCAATATCGGTTATGAACTGCAGCTTGTGTATATCGAAGGCTGATGTGCAGTCAGCTTTGGCCGGCCGATCCGGATTCAGCCAGGCGTTCCAGCAGGCTTTGTTGCACCGACACGATGTCCTCACCGGGTAGCGGTTGACGGCGGGTCCAGGTGCCGCTTGACTGCAGCTCCCAGGCGCCGGAGTTGTCCTGCAGGTTCAGATCGAGGTCGCCTATCAGCCGCTGTTTCATTTCTGCCTCTTCCACCGGGAAGCAGACCTCCACCCGCCGGAAAACGTTGCGGTCCATCCAGTCAGCGCTGGCAAGCCAGACTTTCTCCGCGCCGTTGGCATGGAAGTAGTAGACGCGGGAATGTTCCAGAAAGCGGCCGATAATTGATCGCACCCGTATGTTGTCGGACACTCCGGGGATGCCCGGCCGCAGGCAGCAGATGCCGCGCACTATCAGATCAATAATCACCCCGGCTCCGGAGGCGCGGTACAGCGCATTGATAATTTCCGGTTCCACCAGCGAGTTTATTTTCGCCACAATATGCCCTGTACCGCCGGCGTTGGCGTTGGCGGTTTCTCTGTCTATCAGGCTCAGCAAATGGTCGTGCAGCTTGAACGGTGCCTGCACCAGTTTTTTCAGCGGCGGCGTCTGCGTCATGCTGGTTAGCTGCAAAAACAGGTTTTGCACGTCCTCAGTCAGGTCAGCATCGCTGGTGAACAGGCCGTAGTCGGTATAAACCCGGGCTGTGCCCGGGTGGTAATTGCCGGTACCGAGATGGGCATAGCGGCGCAACTGGCCGTTTTCGCGCCGCACTATGAGGGTCATTTTGCAGTGGGTTTTGAACCCCACCACTCCATATACCACGTGTGCGCCGACTTCCTGCAACCGGTTGGCAAAGGCAATATTGGCTGCCTCGTCGAAGCGGGCGCGCAGTTCAACGACTACGGTGACCTCTTTGCCGGCCTGTGCTGCTGCAACCAGGTGGTCAACGATGGGGGATTGCTGTCCGGCCCGGTAGAGGGTCATTTTTATGGCCATCACATCCGGGTCCTGGGCGGCACTGCCAATCATTTCCACCACCGGGCTGAATGATTCGTAAGGGTGATTGAGCAGCAGGTCCTTTCTGGCCATCAGCCTGAACATGTCGGGCATCTCCAGAACTGCTTCGGGAAGGCCCGGCGTAAACGGCGGGTATTTCAGATCCGGCCGGTCGGTCATGTCGTAGACTGCCAGCACGCGGTTCAGATTGACCGGTCCCTGCACCCGATAAAGGTCGCGTTCCTGTAGCTCGAATACGTTGAGCAGATAATTTGCCAGATCATCCGGGCAGCGGTGTGCAAGCTCCAGCCTTACCGCTGCTCCGTAACGGTTGGAGGCGAGTTCGCCTTCGATAGCCCGCATCAGGTTGTCGACTTCTTCTTCGTCAACATACAGGTCACTGTTGCGGGTAATCCGGAACTGATAGCAGCCGCTGATTTCCATGCCGACAAACAGCTCATCGACAAAGGCATGAATAATGCTGGACAGGAACACAAAATCGTTTGCCTCGGTACCCTCCAGGTCGGCGGGCAAATGAATCAGGCGCGGCAGTGATCGCGGCGCCTGGACGATGGCGCGGTCACATGGCCGGCCAAAAGCATGAGTACCTTCCAGGCCGACAATAAAGTTCAGGCTCTTGTTGAGAATGCGCGGAAATGGTCTGGCCGGATCCAGTGAGATCGGGCTCAGGGTAGGCACCACCTCATGGAGGAAAAAGTCATGCAGCCATTCGCGCTGCGCCTGGTTCCAGTGTTCGCGGCGGATAATATGGATTTCTTCCTGAGCCAGGCCCGGGATGATTTCCTCGTTAAGCAGCCGGTACTGCTCAGCGATCAGTTCGCCGGCAGTCTGCTCAATTTCCTTCAGCGCCTGATTGGCACTCATATTTTCCGGACCGGACGGTGCGGCACCTGCCTCTTCCCGCTGTTGCAGGCCGCTGACGCGAATCTCGAAAAACTCGTCCAGATTGGTCGAGACGATACACAGAAACTTCAGGCGTTCCAGCAGCGGTGTGGCGGGATCCGCGGCCTGTGCCAGCACACGGCGATTAAATTCGAGAACGCTGAGTTCCCGATTAATAAAGTGTTCCGGCAAATTGAGATTGGTGGTGTCCAAAGAAGCCTCGCATGCTGATCTTGCTGCCAGCTAGTGCCCGCATTACTGCAGGCTGTCAGCACTAAATATATCAGCACCCATCTGGAGACTTTATGACAGTGCTTACATAACATCCGCCAAACACGTCACGCTTTGGCATGCTGTGCGAAGCGCAGACGCAGGGGCTGCGGACTTTTCAGGGTGCTGTGATGCAGCCCAGCAGGGCAGGACGCGATGATCCGGTGACCGCTGACAGGTGCACCGGCACATTGTGCAGGCGCGCGCGAGCCAGCCAGGCGAACGCGGCTGCCTCGACCCAGTCAGCCGCAATACCCAGTTCAGCCGTGGTAGCCACTGACCGGCCGGCGAGGTTCGCGGCGATGCGTTCGACAAGCAGGGTATTGTGAGCGCCGCCGCCGCACAAATAAATTTGCGTTGCCGTGCTGCTAGTCGCAACGGCTGCTGCAATACTGCGTGCCGTCAGTTCGAGCAGAGTCGCCTGGACGTCTGCGGGTTTCGGTCCGGTCGCGAGACTGTTGAGATAGCGTTGCAGCCAGGCGCCGTTAAAGTATTCCCGCCCGGTGCTCTTGGGCGGCGGCTGCGAGAAATACCCATCAGCCAGCATGGTGTCCAGCAGCAATTCATCCACTTCACCGTGACCTGCCCAGGCGCCGCCGGCGTCATAGCGTTTGGCAAGATGCTGCTCGCACCAGAAGTCGAGCAGGGTGTTGCCCGGACCGGTGTCATATCCGGCGACTGCAGCGCCTGGCTGCAACAGGGTGATATTCGCAATGCCGCCGATATTGACGACAACACGTTCATGATCTGCTGCCGCAAAAGCGAATTGATGAAATGCGGGCGCCAACGGGGCGCCCTGACCGCCCAGTGCCATGTCAGCGCTGCGAAAATCACTGATTACGGTGATGCCGGTCGCGGTTGCCAGCGTGGCGGCATCGCCAATCTGCAGCGTAAACGGCGGATTGCGGTCAGGCGCATGCCGAATTGTCTGACCGTGGCAGCCGATAGCAGCAATGTTCGCTGCATCGGTAGCGCTTGCGGCAAGCAGTTGCGTCACTGCTTCTGCATAGGTCAGGCCCAGCTGGCGATCAACTTCGCCCAGGTGATCGAGGCTGACATGATCGGGTTCATGGATCAGGCTCAGCAACCGATTGCGCACTTGCTCCGGGAAACCGGCTGCAACGGTGTGCAGCAATTCAACCCGGTCATCAGCAAAACTGAGCAATGCGGCATCAACGGCGTCCAGGCTGGTTCCTGACATCAGGCCGACATAGAGTTCGCTGTTCACGATGACGGGGCCGGCAAGTGGTTCCCGGTGCTCAGTTGGCCCGCGCGGCCGCGTTTTCCCCGTCACGGCCGGCCGCGGCAGTCGTGACGCCGGGTAGCATCAGGTCGGCCTTTTGCAATTGTTCCAGCAACGGTTCGGCTACCCGCATAAAGTCAGCCCGGTAGTCTGCGTTGATTGGCGCAGCGTCCGGAAGCTTCACGGTACGCGGATTCATATGCACGCCGTTGCGGCGATACTCGTAGTGCAGGTGCGGCCCGGTTGCCAGCCCGGACTGCCCGACATAGGCGATGGTATCGCCCTGACGCACGCGTGAGCCGTTGCGCAGCTTGCGATTAAAGCTTTTCAGATGCGCATACAGGGTCGTAATGTTGCCCCCGTGCTGCAGAATAACGGTATTGCCGTAGCCGCCCTGTACGCCGCGAAAAATAATTTTGCCGTCACCGGCAGCCTTTACCGGTGTGCCGCTGGGCGCCGCATAGTCCACGCCTTTGTGGGCGCGGATGGTGTTCAACACCGGATGGCGACGATTCGGGTTAAAGTTTGAACTGATGCGCGAAAAACTCAGCGGTGCCCGCAAAAAAGCTTTGCGCATATTACGACCGTCAGGTGAAAAATAACTCGCCCGGCCTTCCGGATCTTCGTAACGAATGGCCTGAAAAATCTGCCCCTGATTTACGAACTGTGCCGCAAGTATGTTGCCTTCGGCGACGCGCTCGCCGTTGCGCCAAAGTTCTTCAACGATCACATGAAACTCGTCGCCGCGACGAATATCCAGCACAAAGTCGATATCCCAGGCAAAGATACCGGCGAGGTTCATGATGGTGCGATCGGAAATGCCCGCTTCGGCAGCGGCCAGAAACAGCGATGAACCTATCCGGCCACGGGCCTCTATTTGCCGCCTTACGATACGGTGTTCGATGATCTCAGCGCTGAAGCCCTTGTCTGTGGCTTGTACCTGCAGTGAGCGCGCATAGTCGAGTTCCCGGCGCAGCGTCCGGATGCGTCCGTTGTCATGCCATACAGTTATCTGATCGCCGGGGCGTATCAGCCGCAGGTGTTTGCGCGCTTCGTCCTCGCGCATGATTAAAGCCAGTTCAGCGGCGCTGAACTGATTGCGTTTAAACAACCGGTCAAGACTGTCGCCGCGTCCCACGGTCAGCACCTGGCGAGTGCCTTCCGGCTCTGCTTCCGGGGCCGCAACATAGGGAGAGATTTCAGTGCTGGCAACAAGCGCCTCGGGCTGCTCCGCGGCATCCTGTGGTTTTTCCGCCTGAGCACTTGTTGCAGGTGTCGGCGCGGTCATAACCGGTGCCGCGCTCGGTGCCTGCAGCGGTGGCGGCGCGTCACTGTCGGGCAGCATCAACGCTACGGTAATCAGCGGCAGGCCGAGGCCGGTAATAAACCAGAGCAACCAGCGTGCACGCGGCTGCGGCTTAGCCTGCGTCGGCTTGTAGTCCCGCATAAAGGGTCTGGACGACGCCACAGATATTCCCCGAACAACAACTACGGTCGATTATCGGTAAAACTACTGGTCGGGGCAATTGGCTCGACCCGATTGCCCTAATTGTTTATGCTCGGCGCGGCCGACGCATACCGCGCTTTGGCCGCGATCTGATGACACCTTATATATAGTGTTTTTATGAAACCTGCCGCCGAACAGCTTCCCGAGATTCAGCGCGGTGCCGAAGAAATCCTCGTGCTTGAGGAGCTGCAGGAGAAACTGGCTGCCGGCCGGCCGCTGCGCATCAAGGCGGGTTTCGATCCCACGGCACCTGACCTGCACCTGGGCCATACCGTGCTGATCAATAAACTGCGGCAGTTTCAGGAGCTCGGGCATGACGTCATATTTCTGATCGGTGATTTCACCGGCATGATAGGCGACCCGACCGGCAAGAACGCTACGCGCCCGCCGCTGAGTCCCGAAGAGGTTGCGGCCAATGCCGAAACCTACAAAGCCCAGGTTTTCAGAATTCTCGATCCCGACCGGACCCGGGTGGTATTCAATTCCGAATGGATGGGCAAAATGGATGCCGCCGATCTCATCAAGCTGGCATCGCGCAGTACCGTGGCCCGCATGCTGGAGCGCGATG
>CAYGKB010000026.1:0-13633 GCA_964350425.1 uncultured Chromatiaceae bacterium
CCTGCGACCGTTTGAGTTTCTGCTGACTCACCCGGTTTATTTTTCTGCGGGGCGTCGCCCGGTGGCCGGCGGCATCGCCCTGGGCCTGTTTCTCGGCCTGCTGCCATTGCCGGGCCAGACGGCCCTGGCCATTGCGGGAGCATTGCTGTTACGAGTGAACCTGCCGCTGGCAGCACTCGCTGTGTGGGTCACTAATCCGCTGACTTTTGTACCGGTATTCTATTTCGCCTATCGCGTCGGCGGCCTGCTGCTGGACATTCCGGTCGACGCCATTCCGCCGGAAGCAAGCCTGCACTGGCTCAGTGAAGAGATCGCCCTGCGCTGGCGGCCACTGGTATACGGCTCGGCATTGCTGGCAACCTCGGTTGCGTCGGTCGCTTATCTGCTGATCAGCACGATCTGGCACATCCTGACACTGCAACGCTACCGGCAGCGACACCGGCGTAGCTGACGCGCTGCAGTCATTCTGTCAGCACACCATCCTGCAGCAGCAAAACCCTGTCCATGCGCTTAGCCAGCGCCTGATCGTGAGTAACCACTACCAGGCTGGAATCGAATTCGCGGTTCAGCTCAAGCATAAGTGCAAACACTTTTTCGCCGTTGCTGTGATCAAGATTGCCGGTCGGCTCGTCGGCCAGAACCAGCGCCGGGCGCGTAATCAATGCGCGCGCCACCGCGGCGCGCTGTCGCTCACCCCCTGACAGTTCGCCGGGACGATGATGCAGTCGCTCGCCGAGACCAACCCGATTAAGCAATTCGGTTGCCTGCTCGCGCACGCTGCTTATGGGATCGCTGCGCATCAATAAAGGCATGGCTACATTTTCCAGCGCCGAGAACTCAGGCAGCAGGTGATGAAACTGGTAGATAAATCCCAGTTCACGATTGCGCAGCATCCCGCGCTGAGTGCTGTTGAGGCTCGCAATGTTGCGGCCTCGAATACGCACCTCACCGGCGGTAGGCAAATCCAGTCCGCCCAATACCTGCAATAAGGTGGTTTTGCCGGCTCCCGATTCTCCGACGATAGCGATTCGCTCACCCGCGCCAATGGTGAGATTGATACCGCGCAATACCTGCAGCACCGCACCGGCATCCGCAAACTCACGCGTCAGACCGCGGCACTCAAGCACCGGAGCGGATTCGCCGGCCGATGTCCGGGCAGAATCATTCATGGCGTAATGCTCTCGCCGGGTGAGTTGCCGCTGCCCGCAGCGCCGGATACACCGTTGCCGCTATCACCAGCACAAAGGCAACGCCACCGACTATGTAGACATCGTTCCAGCGCAACTGGCTTGGCAGTTCACTGATGAAATAGACATCGGGGGCGACGAACTGGATATGCAGCAACGATTCGAGCCAACCGACCACCACCCCCAGATTTACCGCCAGCGTAATGCCGGCCACTACGCCGGCAAGCGTGCCGAACAGACCGATCATCACTCCCTCAGTCACAAATATCTTGAGTATGTTCAGCGCCGATGCGCCCATGGAGCGGAGGATCGCAATTTCACTGCCTTTGTCCCGTACCACCATCATAAGAGTAGAAACGATATTAAATGCTGCCACCGCCACGACTATCAGCAAAATAAAAAAGATAATTGACTTGGTAAGCTCAATTGAGCGGAAAAAATTTGCATGCTGCCGGGTCCAGTCGCTGACGTAAACTCCGCCACCGTATTCCACGGCGACACTGCGGACGACTGCATCCGCCTGCATGGGCTCAGTAACAGACAAACTCAAGCCGCTGACCGCATCACCCATGCGCATCAAGCGCGCGCTGTCGGTCAGATTTACGTACGCCAGATTGCGATCGTATTCGTACATGCCGGCATGGAAAATACCGCTGACAGTAAAACGCCGCATGCGCGGCAGCATCCCGGCCGGGGTGACACTGCCCTGCGGGGTGAGCAGCACGATTCTGTCACCCAACTGCACCGCGAGGCGGCGAGCCAGCTCTGATCCCAGCACGATATTCCAACCGCGCGGTTGCAGTGATGACATCTGCCCGGCTGTCATTAACCCGGCTGCATCTGCAACCTGTTGTTCGCGATCCGGCAAAATACCGCGCAGTTCGATGCCGGCAACCCCGCCGGAACTTACCAGCATGCCCTGCCCGCTGATAAACGGTGCGCTTGCCACGACGCGCTCGTCGGCCGCAGCAATATTGCTGATCAATTCCCAGTCGCTGAGCCTGCCCTGCATGCCAGTGATACTGCCGTGAGACAAAACCGCCAGAATGCGATTGCGAACCTCGTACTCGAATCCATTCATAACCGACAGCACTACGATAAGCACCGCGACGGATACGGCGATGCCGATAACTGAAATCAGCGAAATAAAAGATACAAATCGATTGCGCTTGCGAGAACGCAGGTAACGGGTGCCGACAAAAATTTCAAATGGCCGGTACATCAATACATCCACCTGCTACTCATAACGCAGCACTTCCGCCGGGTGCACCCTGGCGGCCCGCAAGGCCGGATAGACCGTTGCCAGCGCTGTGATCAGCAGCACACCAAGCGAAGCTGTCAGCACATCAGCAGCCTGCAGGTCGGCCGGCAATTCCGTCAGATAGTAAAGGTCAGCCGGCATGAACTGAAAACCGAACAGACTCTCCAGCAACGGGGCCAGCGTATCGATATTCAGCGCCATGACAACGCCCAGTGCGATGCCCAGCAACGCACCGAACCAGCCGATAACCGTGCCCTGCAGCAGAAAAACTGCCACCACTTCGCGCCGCGAACAACCCAGGGTGCGCAGTATCGCGATACCACCGCGTTTTTCCGTAACCACCATGACCAGCATCGCCACGATATTGAAGGCCGCGACGCCGATAATGAGCGACAACAACAACGCCATCATGGTTTTTTCAATCCTGATGGCGCGAAAGTAGCTGGCATTTTCCTGGGTCCAGTCACGTACCTGCAAATCCCCGCCGGGAGATGCGTTGGCAGCCGCGTTGCGCACCAGTTCCGGCGCGCTGAAAATATCCCCGGTTTCCACCCGTATGCCGGTGATTTGCCCGCCCGGCTGCACCAATTCGATGGCATCGTCGAGATGCACCAGAGCGCGCACTGAATCATGATCCTGCACACCCAGTTCGAACAGGCCGCTGACCGTAAATCCCGTCAAGCGCGCGGCAGATACCGTAGCCGCGGTGCCGGCCCGCGGCACCAGCATGGACACCGGATCACCGACTGCTACGCCGAGACGCCGCGCCAGACCGCGGCCCAGCAAGACGGCTCGCGAACCGGCCTGCAGGTCATCCAGTCGGCCGATCAGCATGCTATCGCCGACCGCCGACACCCTGCGCTCCAGATCCGGCTGCACGCCGGTAAGCAATGCCGCGGTCATACCGCCGGGCCCGCTCAGCAAGGCTTCAAACTCAACGTAGGGTGCCGCGGCAGCGATACCGGGCTGCGCAGCCAGCCGCTCAATCGCGTCAGGCCAATCCGACAAAGCATCAGCGCCGGTCACCGTCGCATGCGCGGTCATGCCCAGCAGGCGCTCGCGCAGTTCATTCTCGAAGCCGTTCATAACGGACATAACGACAATCAGCGCGGCCACGCCGAGCATTACACCGAGTACGGACGCTGCATTGACAAAAGACACGAAGCCGCTGCCCCTGCTGGCCCTCAGGTACCGCAAGGCCACAAATAGCGCTACCGGACGGCGCATAAATCGGCGTTATGACTGTGAACTGCTTTGTATTCGAGCATTTGCGTAAATGCTATATTGGCGGGCATGTGCGCAATGGAGAGTATCAGTACCATGCTCCGAAAAGCTATGTTTGCAACCCTGTTGATGGTCAGCCTGGGCGGCGCCGCGAGCGCCGACACCCTGCTGGTTGAGGGCATCAAGGTAGCCGGCCAGTCCGGCCATCCGGCTCGCGGAACAACCAAAGCCGAGGTCATTGCACAATTCGGTGAACCGGCGGGCCGCCGCGGTCCGGTCGGCGAGCCGCCGATATCAAGTTGGGAATATGACCCGTTCGTGGTGTATTTCGAATACGACTACGTGCTGCACGCGGTAGCCAAACGCCAGTAATCCGGGCGGCTTTTGCCGCCTTCCCGCTGCGCACGGTGCGGCTTGTGGGATAATCCGGGCTTTTGCCCGGACCACTATGCTGCACCCCGAACCCCTGCTCCTCCGGCACGCGCCGCCCGCGCCGCCCGGCACCACCACTGTGCTGGGGGGATGCTATGGTGCCGCCGCGGCGCTGCTAGCCAGTGAATTGCAGCAACAATTGCAGCACACGCTGGTGGTGATAACGTCAAGCGTTGCGACAGCGGAAAACCTTGAGCGGGAAATACGCTTTTTCGCCGGCATCGACGAGGCACGGCTCTACACCGACCCGGAACTACTCGCTTACGATGCGTTCAGCCCGCATCCCGATTTGGTATCCAGGCGCATGGCACTGCTGGCCGACTTGCTTGATCAGCCACCGGCCATCGTGGTCATTGCGGCGCCGAGCCTCCTGTATCGGTTGCCGCCGGTGGACTACATTCGCGGCCAAAGCCTGAACATGCGCGTCGGCCAAACATGCAAAATCGAAGAACTCAGCCAGCGTCTCAGCGATGCCGGTTACACGCGGGTAGCGCAAGTTAATCAGCACGGCGAGATGGCCGTGCGCGGCTCACTGATTGACGTTTACCCGATGGGCAGCGCGGCACCGGTGCGGCTGGACTTTTTTGCCGACGAAGTGGAGTCGATTCGCGAGTTCGATCCCGACACGCAACGTTCGGGCGCTGAGTTACAGCAATTCGCAACCCTGCCGGCACGCGACTTTCCGACGGATCAGGAAGCTATCAGGGGGTTCCGCAGCCGTTACCGGCAACGGTTCGAAGGTAACCCCGCGGAATCCGCCATCTATCCGGAAGTGTCCGAAGGTCGCTTCCCTGGCGGTATCGAAAATTACCTGCCGCTGTTTTTCGACAGCACCGCAAGCATCTGGGACTACCTGCCTGCCAGCCATAGCGTGCTGCTGCACGATGATGCAATGAGCGCGATTGACGCCAACTGGACGGAAATCGGCGAACGCTATGAGCAATACCGGCATGACACCACACGCCCTGCCCTCAAACCGGTGGAACTGTATTGCGAACCCGCCATGCATCACCAGGCTCTGGGACAGGCAAAGCTGTGGCAGGCAGCAGGTCGCAAATTGCCGGATGAAAGCGTGAATCTTGCCGCCGGACGCGCTCCGGCGGTCATGATCAACACGCATGCAGGTAAGCCGGCCGCCGAGTTGCTGGACTATCTGCAGACCTACAACGGCCGGGTTTTGTTTGCCGCAGAATCGGCCGGGCGGCGGGAAATGCTGCTGGAGTTGCTGCGCGATCACAGGCTCAGCGTCGCGACGGTAGCGAACTGGGCGGAGTTCATTGGCGGAGAAGCCCGCCTGAACATTGTGGTTGCGCAACTTGCAAGCGGCTTTACCCTGCCGGAGGCCGGCTTCAGTATCATCGCAGAGCAGGAACTGTTCGGCTCCCGACCGCGGCGCCGGGCCCGACGCAAGGCGCGTGATCCTGAAGCAATACTTCAGGATCTCAGTGATTTACGCGATGGTTCTCCGGTTGTTCATGAAGACTATGGCGTGGGTCGTTACCGCGGCTTATCGCATCTGGAAATTGACGGCATGGCAGCCGACTTTCTGACTCTTGAATACGCCGGCGGTGATCGGCTCTACGTGCCCGTCGCTTCGCTGCAGCTGATCTCCCGATACACCGGCGCCAGCCCCGAGCACGCGCCGCTGCATCGGCTGGGCACCGACCAATGGGCTCGTGCCAAGCAAAAAGCAGCCGAACAGATTCGCGACGTTGCCGCCGAGTTGCTCGATTTGTACGCGACGCGTGCCGCCCGCTCGGGGCGCAGCATGCGCATCGATCCGGGCGACTATGAACGGTTCGCTGCCGGCTTTCCGTTTGAACTGACCGAGGATCAGGCCGCGGCGATTGACGCTACGCTGGCAGATTTACAGGCCCCGCAAGCCATGGACCGACTGGTCTGCGGAGATGTGGGTTTCGGCAAAACCGAAGTGGCATTGCGGGCAGCTTTCGTAGCCGCAATGAGTGGCGCCCAGGTGGCGATACTCGCCCCGACCACATTGCTGGCCCAGCAGCACTACCAGACCTTCAGCGACAGGCTGGCAGACTGGCCGGTCACTGTGGATGTATTGTCGCGCTTTCGCACGGCCAAAGAAGCGCAGCAGGTTGTTGCCGCCGTTAAGGCCGGCCAGGTCGATATCATTATCGGCACCCACCGGCTGCTGCAGACTGATATCAAATTCAGCGCGCTCGGACTGGTCATTGTTGATGAAGAGCATCGCTTCGGCGTCAGGCACAAGGAACAACTTAAGAACCTGCGCGCCGAAGTGGACATACTGACCCTCACGGCAACGCCGATCCCGCGCACACTGAACATGGCGCTGGGTGAACTGCGCGAATTGTCACTGATTACCACTCCGCCGGAAACCCGGCTGGCCATCAAAACTTTCGTCACGCAATGGCAAACGCCACTGCTGCGCGAGGCCTGTCAGCGCGAAATGAAACGCGGCGGACAAATCTATTTTGTTCACAATCGCATCGAGGACATTGAGAAGCAGGCACAGCGACTGCAGGAGATCATTCCCGACGCCAAAATCCGCGTGGCCCATGGCCAGATGCGTGAGCAGGAACTGGAACAGATCATGCTGGACTTTTATCACCGGCGATTTCATGTACTGGTGTGCACCTCAATCATTGAAAGCGGCATCGACATACCCAGCGCGAACACCATCATCATCAACCGGGCCGACCGTTTCGGCCTCGCCCAGTTGCATCAGCTGCGCGGGCGGGTCGGCCGTTCGCACCACAAGGCCTTCGCCTATCTGCTGACGCCCCCGGACAACCTGCTGACTGCTGACGCCAAAAAGCGGCTCGATGCAATCGAAGCCATGGAAGACCTGGGAGCCGGCTTCGTGCTGGCGACGCACGATCTGGAGATACGCGGGGCCGGCGAGCTGCTGGGTGAACAGCAAACCGGCCAGCTGCAACAAATTGGCTTTAGCCTGTATACCGAGCTACTGGGACGAGCGGTAGCAGCTATCCGCCGCGGCGAGACCCCGGACCTGGATGCCACTCGCCGCAGCGGCTGTGAGCTCAATATGCAGCTTCCCGCCCTGCTGCCCGAAGACTATATGCCTGACATCCAGATGCGCCTGATGCACTACAAGCGAATCGCCAGCGCCGCCAGCGCCGATGCATTGCGCGAACTGCAGGTGGAACTCATTGATCGCTTCGGCATGCTGCCCGACGCAACCAAAAATCTGTTCCGCCAGGCTCGCCTGCGACTGCTGGCTTCGACGCTCGGCATCGACAAGATTGAAGCCACCAGCGGCGGAATTACCGTGCAGTTCGGCGACGCTCCGCGGCTGGACACCCAGGACCTGGTTGCGCTGATTGCGGCCCAGCCGGACCGCTACGGCTTTGACCGGCAACAGCGCTTTGTCCTGCGCGCCGAACTCAGCGAGGCAAATGACCGGTTTGCTGCGCTGGAAGAACTGCTGCAGGGCTGGCTGCAATCCGATAACCATGACGCGCAAACCGTCAATGGTTAAGATGGGCTCTATGGACAATCGCTGCATAGCATGGCGGACTCTGGCGGTAAGCCGGTACGCCCTGTTGCTGAACGCACTGCTGCTGACACTGCCGGCGCTGGCGCAACAGGACCCGGAGACCGAAGACGAGCCGCAGACGCTTTACCAGGTCGAGGTTCTGGTGTTCCGGCATCTCGATCAGTCACGCAACACTGCGGAAATTTCCCGGCTGGTGGAACCCGAACTGGACGATCTGCTGGACCAGCAACTGGCGCGGCTGGCCGCGCCCGCGGAGCCGGACATAGTATTCAGCGATGCCGCGAGCGCCGAATCTTTCTGGCAACCGGCCGCAACTGACCGGTTAATCATGCGCAAGGATGCCGAGCGACTGGGACGACTTGATGCCTACCAACTGGTGAGCCACCTGGCCTGGGTGCAGGCCGCTGAAGATGTCGCGGTAGCGGAAGGCATTGCGGCGAATGAACTTGATCCGAACTCTGAACTGAGTGGCACCGTAAAACTGTATCGCAAGCGCTACCTGCATCTTGCGGTGGACCTGACGCTCGGTGACGGCGCGGTCGGCGGGCGTGGCGGCAGTATGAATCAGCTATTGCCGGTCAACCGCAGTCTGCCGGCCATCATTGATTCGCGCCGCATGCGGCTGGGCCGAACCGTGTATTTCGACCAGCCGGAGTTCGGCGTACTGGCAACGGTCAGCAGGCTTCAGCCGGCCGATAACTGACGGGCGCCGGCGGGTCGGGCCGCCAGATCCCGCTCGGCACGCTCAATCAGGTCGGGCTGACCGAGCGAACTGTCGGGAACAACGGATGTCACGCCGAACGACACGGTCACAAAACGCTCGTGCATGGCGCGCGGATGATGAATCGCCAGACCGCGGACTTTGGCTGCGATACGCTGCGCCAGTTCGGCTGCCTGCGATGCGTCGGCCTCGCCCATTAACACAGCAAAGCGGTCATCGGCATAGCGCGCTGTCAGATCACCCGCACGGCGCAATGACCCGCTGATAGCGTGCCCAATTTTGCGCAAGCAGGCATCGGCCGCGTGCCGGCCGAAAACATCACGGTAAGCGTCAAAATGCTCCAGTTGAAAGACCATCAGTGCTACCGAGCGCTGCTCGCGACGGGCCAGTATCCAGTCGCGCTGCAGAAGGTCTTCGAAAGCCCGGCGGTTGAGCACACCGGTCGCGCTGTCGCGACCATCGAGACGCCGCAGGTGGGTGCGAGCATCCCGCAATACCGACAGTAACGCTTCGCGTTCCGCGTCCTGCTGTTCTACCGCGCTGGCAACCTGCTGCTCGGTACCCAGCCAGTAGCGCGGCGCACCCGGCCCGTCATACAGGGGCAACAGATCCAGACGCAGAAATTCCGCGGCGCCGAGACGCGGATGACAGCGCAGCTGCACCTCGCGCATTTGCGTGTCGGCAGCAGAGTCGGCGGCGGATTCGAGCAATTGGGCCCAGGAACGGCCGAGCAGTTCGGCCGCATCAAAACCGCTGAGTGCTTCAAAAGCCTGATTGACGTACTGCACAGCTTGCGGCTCGGCCTTTAGATCCACAATCAGGGTGGCAACCGGGGATAAATCCAGCGCCTGCTTAATAATATTTTTGCTAAGCCCGAACATGGCAATTGTGTTGCAGAAATGCCTCGGTGGTATTTAACCTATTATGGGATACTACTGCTCATGCGGGTTTGCGACTGTGACGGCCGTCACTTTGAGGCAATACGGAATGCGCCTGCGCATATCGCGAGCAGCAATCAGAGCTGCTCGAGGTGGCAGCCAATCACGCGCCCGGCCGCCGTAACGGTTGCCTGCAGGTGCTGCTCGATGGCGGCGTGTATGCCGGCCGGCTCGGTGTCGATAGCCGAGCCCGCAGCGGCATTAACCACCAGCGCCAGACAGGCGTAAGGCAGACCCAGCTCGCGGGCCAGTGCGGCTTCTGGCATGCCGGTCATACCCACGACGGTGCAGCCATCCTGACGCAGCCGGCGGATTTCGGCCGCTGTCTCCAGTCGCGGGCCCTGCGTAGCGCCGTAGGTGCCGGTGGCAATAGCAGCGATCCCGGCAGCGGCACATGCATTAATCAGGTATTGTCGTAGATTAGAGTCATAAGGCTCTGTAAATTCGATGAATTCAGTAGGTCCATCTGCGCTGTCGAAAAATGTATGCGGGCGGCCCCAGGTATAGTCCAGCAACTGATCCGGCACCACCAGCGCGCCGCTGGCCACGTCGATACCACCGACCGCGTTGAGCGCGATTACCTGTTCGGCGCCCAGGTCGGCCAGCAAGCGCACATTTGCCCGGTAATTCACCCGGTGCGGCGGTATGTTTCCGGCCTCGCCATGGCGTGCCAGAAACAGGACACGATGGCCGTGCTGTTCCCAGGCCAGCACCTCGGCTGAGGCATTTCCCCACTTGCCGGGCAGAGTGAGGCGCTCCGGGTCGGCAGCGCGCGGAAACAGCGCCGCACCGGTCCCGCCGATCACGGCAACAACCGTCATGCGCCGGGCTCCGCGGGCAGCGCGTAGACCGCCGGCAGATGACGCCAGTGGCCCGCATAATCCATCCCGCAGCCGAACACATAGCGGTCCGGCACCGTCATGCCGCTGCTGTAGTCCGGCTGCAAAGTCGCGGACCGACGGGGGTTATTTTTTATGAAGGCCGCCAGTGTCAGCGCCCGCGCCGCGCCGGCCTGCTCACAGGCGTCCGCAACCCGCTGCAGGGTCTCCCCTTCATCGTAGATGTCATCAACGATCAGCACGGTTCTGCCGGCGACCGTCGGCGGCGGATGGCGCAGCCAGTGCAATTCGCCGCCGGTGACGGTGTCCCGGTAGCGGCTGACATGGCAGTAATCGATCAGGTAATCGCCCTGTAATCTCTGCATCAATTGCATAAGCGGGAACATGCCACCGTTCATGACCGCCAGCAGCAGGCACTGGTGCTCGCCGACAACAGCTTGCAGCTTATCCGCCAGCGTGTCGAAACCTGCCTGCACGGTAGCAGCATCAAGAATCTGTTCGCTGCCGGCAGGCAGTCCGGCGACGGGCGTTATTGACAGCGGCCGGTTCAACTTTCGCCATCCAGCTCGAGTGGCGGCGTTGCTGTCGCTGCCGTCAGTTGCGCACAGCAGTCACGCCAGCCGGCAGAACCATAGCGGCATTCGGCATAGCGCTCCGTTACCGGACGCATGGCCGCAAGCCGCGCATGCGCCGCGACATCGTCGGTCGGACGCAACTCATCCAGCACCTGTTCCACGGCAGGCCTGTCATTGCAAACCAGGATCATGTCGGCCCCGGCTTCCAGCGCTATGGCCGAGCGTTGCGTGGGGTCGCCGGCACCCTGTGCACCTGCCATGCTGAGGTCGTCGGAAAACACTGCGCCGCGGAAACCCAGTTCGCCGCGCAGGATTTGCCGGATCCAGTACGACGACAGACTGGCAACCTCCGGTTGCACAGCTGCATAGCGGATATGCGCCATCATCACGCCTTTCAGGCCATCGTCAATAAGACTGCGATAGGGCCGCATATCATCCAGCAGATCCGGATATTCGCGCCGGTCCTCCGGCAAAGTCAGGTGTGAGTCGCCAACCACGCCGCCGTGACCGGGAAAATGCTTGGCCACCGCCGCCATGCCGGCCCGCCGCATACCCTGCATATATGCCAACGCCATTGCAGCCACCGCCTCGGGATTGCCGTGCAGCGCACGGTCGCCTATCACTTCGCAGAGACCGCGATCAATATCCAGCACCGGTGCGAAACTGAAATCCACACCGGTATCAAGCAGCTCTATTGCCATCAGCCTGGCATGCAGCCGCGCCAGCTCCCGGGCCGTGGACGGTGCGGAGTCAAAATGGCGCCCTACCCAGCGCAGCGGCGGCAACTCGGTGAAACCGTCGCGAAAGCGTTGTACGCGTCCGCCTTCATGATCCACTGCGATCAGCACTGCCGGCGAACGGGCCGCATGTATCTGTGTGTTGAGCTCGGTCAGCTGCTGCCGGTCTGCGTAATTGCGGCTGAACAGAATGACGCCACCGACCAGCGGGTGACGCAGCAGTTCGCGGTCGGCAGCCGTCAGTTCCTGACCCGCAATATCTATCATCAGCGGCCCCAGCGTCATGCTGCAGCCTTTTCAAACAATGCCATGGCTTCAACGTGCCCGGTTTGCGGAAACATGTCCATTACTCCGGCCTTGCACAAGCGGTAGCCATGCTCCTGCACTAGTATGCCGGCATCGCGCGCCAGCGAACCCGAGTGACAGGAGACATATAAAATTCGCCGGGCACCGGTTCCTGCGACCAGCGGCAGGACTTCCAGCGCGCCGGCCCGGGGCGGATCCAGCAGCACCACATCATAGTCACGGCGCCACCAGGCCTGCTGCTGGCCGGCGACACTCAGGTCGGCAACCTGAAACTCCACATTATCGAGCCCGTTAAGTCGGGCATTGTCGCGGGCCTTGCCCACCATCACCGTATCGAGTTCTATGCCGGTCACCGCGGCACCGCAGCGCGCCAGCGGCAGACTGAAATTGCCAATGCCGCAAAACAGGTCCAGCAGCTTTTCGCCGGACTGCGGATTCAGCAATTGCAGTGCCTGCGCAAGCATGCGCTGATTCATGTCCTGATTAACCTGAACAAAATCCAGCGGCCCGTATTGCAGCCGCAAGCCAAATTCCGGCAATTCATATTCCAGCGGCTCAGCATCCCGGCGGCCATCCAGCAGTCGCAGCGTGTCAGGTCCGCCAGTCTGCAGCCAGACCTGCACATTGTGATGCTCCGCAAAGCTCTGCAGCTCCAGCAGATCAGCCGGCGCAGGGGTGGCCAATACGCGAAACACCGCGGTAGAAAAATTGTCGCCGTAACTTAGCTCCACCTGGGGTATATCACGACTAACAGACAGGGATTGAATCAACGCGGCCAGCGGCCCAATCAGTTGGGCCAAAGGTTCCACCAGAGTTTCGCAATGCTGCATATCGGCAATGTAAGGCTTATGCTTTTCGCGAAAACCCACCAGCACCCGACCTTTCTTGTTGACATGGCGTACTCCGAGACGTGCCCTGCGCCGATAGCCAAAGGGACTCCCTGCCAGCGCCGGCAGCAGTTGCTCAGGCGCAACGCCACCGATGCGTCGCAGGGCGTCCAGCAATACCCGCTCCTTTAGTCGCAGCTGCTCACCTGCTTCGAGGTGCTGCAGAGCGCAGCCACCACAGACACCGAAACTGTCGCAGCGCGGGACCACCCGATCCGCGGCGGCAATCACAACTTCGAGCAATTCGGCCTCATCGTAATTTTTGCGCCGGCGGCGCCGGCGGAATCTGACTTCCTCACCTGCCAGCGCACCGTCAACGAATACCGCCTTGCCGGTGAGATCAGCCACCCCGCGGCCATCAATCATCAGATCCCGGATAGCTGCCTGCTCGACAGGGCTTTCCTTGCGGCGCGCCATCCCGAGCGTCAGCCTGCGTCGCCCTGCCAAGCGGTCAGGAAATCCTGCAGGTGCTGCGCATCTGACTGCGCCAGTGCCTTGCGGACGACACCGTATTCATGCTCCAGGGCCGTCTCGCTCAGCAACCCGCGCATGTACTGAAAACGCAGATAAACGAGATAGGTATTGAGCACATCGGTTTCGCAATAATTGCGAATATCAGCCAGTCGGCCGGCCTGGAAACTGTCCCAGACCTTGTCGCCCGACATGCCCATTTTGCCGGGAAAGCCGAGCATGCTCGCCACGGCATCAAGTGGCGCTCGGGCACGAGGCTGAAACCCGGACAGCACGTCCATGACATCGACATGCCGCCAGTGGTAGCGCGACAGGTAATTGTTGAAACGGTAATCGCGATTATTGTCGCCGGTTTCCCAATAGGCCGGCGCCTGAATACCATGCCTGAGGGCACGATAGTGCAGTACCGGCAAATCAAATCCCGAGCCGTTCCAGGACACCAGGGTCGGTTTGTAGCGCTCTATGCCATCGAAAAAGCGCTGCACCTGTTCTGCCTCGCTGCTATCTTCGTCGCCCAGCGTCCAGACAGAAATGTTGTCGCCGCCGG
>CAYGKB010000026.1:13643-15875 GCA_964350425.1 uncultured Chromatiaceae bacterium
GATAGCCACTACCCGGTGCTGATAGAGTGGTAGAAACTCATTGCCGGTTTCCTGCATACGATTAAAAAACATCGCTTTGGCCACGTCTGCGTCACTTATCTCGTGCATCCCAAGCTGCTGTGCGCCCAGTTCGGTATCCGGTACCGTCTCAATATCAAATACCAAGCATTCCATGCTCAACCCCCGCTTTTTTCCAACACTGCAAATGCCACCACCAGTCCGGCTTCGTCAGTGAGTGATAAATGACCGCCTGCGATACCCAGCTCAGCACACTTGGCCTGTCCGCGCGGAGAAAAAATAATTTCCGGTTTGCCAAGACGATCAGGTGTGGTGCCACAATCGCGAATCCACATGCCGTTGGCGAAACCGGTGCCCATGGCTTTTACAATCGCTTCTTTAGCGGCAAAACGCATTGTCAGGAAACGCACCGGATTTTTGGTATAAGCAAACCAGCGCTGCTCCTCCGGCAGCAATAAACGCTCAACGAAGCGATCACCGAAACGTTCGAAAACCGCCGCCACGCGCTCGAGCTGCAAAATATCCGTGCCGACGCCGTAGATCATGTCACCCGCGCCGCCAGCATGCGCCGCTTCATTTCCGCAACCGCTGCAGACAACCCATCAAAAACAGCCTGCGCAATCAGGGCATGCCCGATATTCAGTTCCACAATTTCGCCAATCGCTGCGATATCGCACACATTGTCAAGGTGCAGCCCGTGGCCAGCGTTTACCACCAATTGCTGACCATATGCATACTCCGCTGCAATGCGAATGCGCTGAAGTTCCTGCTGCCGTGCGGCGGCATCGGCGGTATCCGCATAGGTGCCGGTATGCAATTCGACTGCGGCCGCGCCGCAACGCCTGGCAGCGTCAACCTGAGCTTTGTCCGGGTCAATAAACAATGATACGCGGATGCCGGCCGCGCTGAGTCGCTCACAGGCGGCCGCAACCGCGTCCATTTGCGAGCGCACATCAAGCCCCCCCTCGGTGGTCAGTTCCTGACGTTTTTCGGGCACCAGGCAGACATCCGCCGGCTGCAGCCGACAGGCAATACTCAACATTTCCTCGGTCACAGCCATTTCCAGGTTGACCCGGGTACCGGTCTGCGCCGTGAGTCTTTCGACATCATGGTCCTGAATGTGCCGGCGATCTTCACGCAGATGCACGGTAATACTATCCGCACCTGATTGCTCCGCCAGCAACGCCGCCGCCACCGGATCCGGATAATCCGTGCCGCGCGCCTGCCGCAGTGTCGCCACGTGGTCAACATTGACACCTAGTAACATGGATACATTCCTCCGCGCCGGAATTATGGCCTTAACGCTTCATGGCTGCAGCAACTTTCCGGGTTCGCAGCCCGCTATCGCCAAGATGGGTATTTATGACCTGACGCAGCAGCCTGCGGGCAGCCCTGCGCACCTGCCGGTCAGAAAAATCATCCCGACCAATAGCCAGCAACTCAGCACCGGAGAAACCAGCATCGTGAGTGCCATCGGTCAGCGCAACCGCGCCCTGCTCGGCAAAAAACTCATAGCGCTGTTCCGGAACCAGCGGTTCAGGCCGATGCGCTTCGGTTTGAAAATTCAGCGCATAGCCGGCCTCTGCAAGCAGGGCAATTTCAAAGCGTCGCAAAGCCGGCTCAACATCACTGCATTGTTGCAGACAGTCCAGCGTCTGCCCGTAGAAGGCGAACAGATTAGGATGCGGATCGGCACGCTGCATGAATCGGATCAACAACTCATTCACGTAAAATCCGGCCAGCAGGGCATCGCCTGTTAGCAGCAGGCTGCTGCCGGCAATTTCAGCATCGCGCAGCGTTTGCAGCTCACCCCTCCCGGACCAGGACAGGCGCAGCGGCTGAAAAGGATTCAGCAACCCGCGCAGCGGCGACTTGGGACGCCTGGCACCGCGGGCCACCAAACCTACCCGACCGTGCTCGTGGCTGAATACATCCAGCAACTGGCTGGTTTCGCGATAACCACGGGCATGCAATACCCAGGCCGGCTCCAGGTCAACGCGCGCGGACATGCTCACAGTTCACCGTCGTAGCCGAGTTCCCGAATTGACTGGGCATTGTCGGACCAGTTGCGTTTCACTTTGACATGCGACTGCAGGTGGACCCGTTTCTGCAGGTCCTGCTGCAGCTCTTCGCGAGCCGCCGTTCCGACTTCTTTTAAAAGCTGGCCGCGCTTGCCAATCACTATGCCTTTGTGCGATTCGCGATCCACCCAGA
>CAYGKB010000027.1:0-15518 GCA_964350425.1 uncultured Chromatiaceae bacterium
CTGGTGGCTCGGGCGGCTGCAGGCGCGGCGCCCCGCGTCACCGCTGACCCCGGTGCAGGTTGACGACATGGTTACGTGGATAGCGCTCGGCGTTATTCTTGGCGGTCGCGTTGGCTCCATACTGTTTTACAACTTCGGCGACTTTATCGCCGATCCGCTGATGATCCTGCGGATCTGGCAGGGTGGCATGTCATTTCACGGCGGGTTTCTGGGCGTACTGCTGGCCATGTGGCTGTTTGGCCGGCGCACCGGCGTCGGTTTCTGGCAGCTGACGGACTTTATTGCTCCCGTCGTCACCATCGGTCTGGGTGCCGGCCGGATCGGCAACTTCATCAATGGCGAACTGTGGGGCAAGGTTACCGATGTGCCCTGGGCCGTGGTGGTCAACGGCGTGCCGCGCCATGCGTCGCAGCTTTATGAAGCATTGCTGGAAGGTCTGCTGCTGTTTATTGTGCTGTGGACGTTCGCTTCCCGGCAGCCGCCGCGCATGGCCGTTTCCGGCCTGTTCCTGGTTGGCTACGGTATCTCCCGCTTTGCAGTCGAATTCGTGCGGCTGCCTGATGCCCATATCGGCTACATGGCCTGGGGCTGGCTTACTCGCGGCCAACTGCTTACGGCGCCGATGATAGTATGGGGCCTGGTGCTGCTGGTGCTTGCCTACCGGCGGCAGGCAGCTACCTCAGGCTGATTGCAGCAACGGGACGGAGAGAGTTTTGCAGCAGTATCTGGATCTGATGCGCCACGTGCGCGAGAACGGCGCCCGTAAGGCTGATCGCACCGGCACTGGCACATTCAGCGTATTCGGCTACCAGATGCGGTTTGATCTGGCCGCCGGGTTTCCGATGGTAACCACCAAAAAACTGCATACGCGTTCTATCATCCATGAACTGCTGTGGTTTCTGAACGGCGACACCAATATCGGCTACCTGAACGACAACAAAGTCAGCATCTGGGATGAATGGGCCGATGCAAACGGTGATCTTGGCCCGGTATACGGGGCCCAGTGGCGGTCCTGGCCAACCCCTGACGGGGGCAAGGTTGATCAGTTGCAGCAGGTATTGGATACCCTGCGAAACAATCCGGATTCACGCCGTATTATCGTCAGCGCCTGGAACGTAGCTGAGCTGGATAAAATGGCACTCATGCCCTGTCATGCCCTGTTCCAGTTTTACGTCGCAGACGGGAAATTGTCCTGCCAGCTATATCAGCGCAGCGCGGATATTTTTCTTGGCGTGCCGTTTAACATCGCATCCTATGCCCTGCTGACGCACATGGTGGCGCAGCAAACCGGCCTGCGGGTCGGCGATTTCATCTGGACGGGCGGCGACTGCCACTTGTATTCCAATCATATGGATCAGGTTGAAGAGCAACTGGCGCGCGAGCCGCTGCCGTTGCCAAAGCTGGCGATCCACCGCCATCCGGACGACATCACCGGCTATCGTTTTGAGGATTTTGAAATTATCGGTTACGAATATCACCCGCACATCGCCGCACCCGTCGCGGTATGACGAATCAGTAGCGTCGGCGCTGCCGGCTGCGTACCTGAACCAGCGGAGTGTGGTCGTCTATCTGGGCAGCGGTCAGCAAACCGCCCCAAACACAGCCGGTATCCAATGCCAGCACATTGGATTTCTCATAGTAGCCCAGCGTGGACCAGTGGCCGAAAACAATCCGCTCTTCAGTCACTTTGCGCCCTGGCATTTTGTACCACGGCAGGATTTCGTCGCCGTAGTCGGAGGGTCCCAGCTTGGCTGTGAAATCCAGACTGCCATCGGGCCGGCAAAAGCGCATGCGCGTGAAGCTATTGATAATAAATCGCAGTCGTTTGTAGCCTGTCAGTTCTTCTGACCAGTTGTCCGGTTTGCTCCCATACATCTTGCGCAGCAGTTTCTCGGCTTTTTTGCCACGCAGAGCCTGCTCCACTTCGACTGCCAGTTTGCGGGCCTGTTTCAAATCCCAGCCCGGGTAGATCCCCGCATGCACCATGACAGTTTGCAGGGTCTTGTCGTAATGCAATAGCGGCAGGCCGCGCAGCCACTCGATCAGCTTGCTTTGATCCTTTGCTTTCAGCACATGTCGCAGACTTTTTTCCGGCGGTCGGGCTCCCGGCGCCATAGCCAGTGCCAGCAGGTGCAGATCGTGATTGCCGAGCACCGTTATCGCTGTATCGCCAAGATCCCTGATGAATCGCAGGGTATCGAGCGATTTAGGTCCGCGGTTGACAAGGTCGCCCACCAGCCAGAGCCGGTCGCGTTTCGGGTCGAAAGTGAGCGCGTTCAGCAGGTCGCGGAATTCGTCCAGGCATCCCTGAATGTCACCGATCGCATAGACCGCCATGACGCTAATTCAGGATTCCGGGTACGGCCAGGCGAAATACCGGTATGGCAGCATCGAACTGCATACCGTCGGCACTGACCATGCCGTAGCGACCTTCCATTGAGCCTACCGGCGTTTCGATAATGGCGCCACTGGTATAGGTATGCTTGCGACCCGGTGCGATTTCGGGTTGCTCGCCGATTACCCCGTCACCGTGCACTTCCTGAATGCGGCCGTCTGCATCGGTAATCAGCCAGTGTCGTGTGAGCAGGCGCGCGGGCTCCTCCCCGTTGTTGGCAATTGTCATGGTGTAGGAAAAAACATAGCGACGTGCTTCGGGATTGGACTGATCGCTGAGAAATACAACCCGGGCGCTGATGTCGATCGAAGCGCATAATGCGTGCAATTTTTCCCTATCGTCTTGCATCGGAATATTTTAGCCGCTTAGTCTGGTTGCTACCCGCGCGAGGCGCGCAAAATCGTCTATACCCAGTTGCTCGGCACGCTGCGTCGGCTGAACTCCGGCCTGCCGGATAGCATCCGGGTTCATTACCGCTTGCAGCGCGTTGCCCAGCTGTTTGCGCCGCTGCCCGAACGCGCTGCGCAGGATCTGCTCAAAGGCCGGCCAGTCCTGCGCAGGCACCCGTGGGCTATCCAGCGGCACCAGTCGTGCAAACGCAGACTGCACTTTGGGCGCCGGGCGGAAGGCGCCGGGCTTAATGGTAAACAGGGTCTCTACCCGACAGCGTGCCGCCAGCGCTACGCTGAGGCGGCCGTAGGTGCGGCTGCCGGGTCCGGCAGCCATACGCTGTACCACTTCCTTCTGCAGCATGACGTGCATGTCAGTGAACAAGGCAGCCTGATCGAGGATGTGAAACAACAGCGGCGTGGAAATGTTATACGGCAGGTTGCCGACCAGCCGCAGCCGCACGTTATGCGATTTTGCCTTGTCGGCCAGAATGCTGAAATCAAAATCCAGTGCATCGGCTGTATGGATACCGATACCGGCTGCCCATTCCTGCTGCGCCAGCGAGGCAGCGAGATCATGATCAATTTCGATAACGTCCAGCCGCGCGCAGCGGTTCACCAGCTGCCGCGTCAGCGCGCCCTGGCCCGGGCCGATCTCGACTATATGGTCGCCAGGCTGCGGCGCGATGGCGGCAATGATGCGGGCAATAGTGTTGGCATCATGCAGAAAATTCTGGCCGAAACGTTTGCGCGCAATATGCTCGTTCACGCGGGTATCCGTCAGGCCGGCGCGCGGGCCGCGATATCGCATGCCAGCTGCAATGCCGCGGCAAAGCTGCCCGCATCGGCCCGGCCACTGCCTGCCAGTGACAGTGCCGTGCCGTGATCTACTGAAGTGCGCACGATTGGCAGACCCAGTGTGACATTCACGGCCTTGCCGAAGCCTGCGTGCTTGAGCACCGGCAGGCCCTGGTCGTGATACATTGCCAGCACCGCATCAAAACCCTGCAGTGATTGCTGCGTAAAGGCACTGTCGGCAGGCAGCGGGCCGGTCAGCTGCAGGCCATCGGCCCGCAATACTTCCAGGGCAGGGATGATTTCGTCGATTTCTTCGCGTCCCAGTTGCCCGGCTTCCCCCGCATGCGGATTAAGCCCAAGTACCGCGATGCGTGGGCTGGCGATGCCAAACGACCGCTGCAGACCCTGATTCAAGATGCCGCAGGTTTGCATCACCCGCTCGCGGGTCACGCTTGCCGGGACTGCGGCTAACGGCAGGTGCGTGGTGAGCAGGGCGACCCGCAGCCGGTCTGCGCACAGCAACATCACCGGCAGTTCTGCACCGCACAATTCGGCAAAGTATTCTGTATGTCCGGAAAAAGCTGTGCCGCTTTCGCATATCACGCTTTTCTGCACCGGTGCGGTAACCACCGCGGCGAATTCGCCGCTGAGACAGCCTTTGCCGGCATATTCCAGGGTGGCCAGCACATACGATGCGTTGGCCGGGTTGAGTTGTCCCGCCACAGCTTTCTCGACCAGCGGGATGTGCGCGGCCTTGATCGTGCCCGCCGGTGCCGGACTGGCGGGCTGCTCCGGCTGGTAAGCGACAATATGCAGCGGCCGGCCCAGCTGACGCGCCCGTCCGGCCAGCAGCTCGGTGTCGCCGACAACGATCATTTCGCAATTCTGCCGGCGCTGCGCCAGCTCAATTATAAGGTCCGGGCCAATGCCGGCGGGTTCACCCGCTGTCACAGCTATGCGCTGCACCGGCATGTTCACGTGTCAGAGTCTGTATTCGACAAATGCCTCGTCGCGCATCTGCCGTATCCACAGCTCGGTTTCTTCGGCCAGTTTGCTCTCGCGGATAGCCATGATGGCGCGCTCCTGCCGCACGTCATCGGTGGTGTCGTGCACGCGGCGTTCCAGCAGTTGCACAATATGCCAGCCAAAAGGTGAGCGGAACGGCGCGCTGATCTCATCAACTTCGAGCTGGTTCAGTACCTGTTCAAATTCCGGCACAAAAGAGCCTGGCCCTGACCAGCCGAGGTCGCCGCCTTCCACCGCCGAGCCCGGATCCTCGGAAACGGCCTTGGCGATGGCGCCGAAGTCATCACCGTCGATGATATCGGTGCGAATTTCCTGGAGCCGCTGCTCGATGACTGCATCATCCATGATTTCATTCGGTTTGAGCAGGATATGTCGCGCCCGTACCTGATCTTCCATGATGCGCTCATTGCCCTGCACGTCCTCGACGCGAATCAGATGAAAGCCGCTGGCACTGCGCACCGGCGGTGAGGTTTCGCCGGCCTGCAGGTCAGGAACCACGCCGGCAAACAGCGTGGGCAGAGAATCGCCGTCGCGCCAGCCCATGCTGCCGCCCTCCAGCGCGTTTTGCGCATCGGAGTAGGCAACTGCCAGCTGCGCAAAGTTTTCGCCGGCCAAAATGCGGTCGTAGAGCTCCCGCGCTTCCGTCTCTGCCTGATTGATTTCTTCCGGCGTTGAGGCGGCGGAAATGGCAACCAGTATGTGCGAAATTTTGTAGCGCATGTAGCGGTAGGCGGCGCCTTCTTCCCGCTCCAGGTATTCTTCCAGTTCGCGCGGCGTGACGTTTATGCGTGATATGACCTCGCGCTGGCGCAATTGCTCCACTATCAGTTGCTGCCGCATTTCCCGACGGTAGGCGTTGTAGTCAATGCCGTCGTCCGCCAGCAATTGTGGCAACTCGCTCAGGGTGGTGCCATTGCGTCGTGCAACGTCTGCCAGTGCACGGTTCAGCATGCTGTCAGGAGCGGTAATGCCGGCCATGGCAGCGCGCTGCACCTGCAGTTCATTGATGACCAGTCGTTCCAGAATCTGTGCGGTGAGCACATCTTGCGGCGGCAGTTCGGTATTCTCCTGGCGCAGGCGCTGGATGATCAGGGATGACTGTTCCTGCAGCTCACTGAGCAATACAACCCCGTCATTGACAATCGCGGCAATGCCGTCGAGCAGTACACCGGTGTCGCTCAGGTCGAGCGTCTGTGGGTAGGCGGGAACGGTCCAGAGCCAGGCCAGCAGCAGGCCGGCAAACTTTTTTCTGATTTTATGCATGAGCGTATGATTGTGCGCCGTGGCGGCCATGCCGCAATTACGGCTGCTATCTAGAAGCGGGTCCCGTCTAGGATATCACGCTGCAACTCCCGCGAGCTCTTGTTGCCGAAGTTGGAGAAGCCTTTAAGGGCAAACTGTACGGCCAGCACCGATTCTGTGTTGTCGGTGCCGCGGGTTACCGTGCGCCGCGCCAGTACGCTGATACCCCAGCAGCAGCTGTTGTACTCCAGGCCCAGGAAACGGTCCAGCACCTTGCTGTCGGGTATGGAATAGTTGTAGCGGCCTATGGCATTCCACTTGGAACCCAGCGGATAGCTGAAACTGAAGTCAGTCTGTTCCAGCGATTCGCGCGCATAGCGGTAGGCTACGTTAAACGCCTTGTTCTCGCCCGGCCTGTATTTGACCCGCATCGACGTACGGGCTGATGAATTGGTGTTGGTGTCGTACTGATAGCGCAGGTCGACATCCCAGTTTTTCCACAGCTTGAGACCCAGTTCGGCAATGTAGTCGGTCGAGTCTTCGTTGGCCGCAACTTCGCCTGGCAGTACTACATCGCCGCCGTCAAAAAACACCGTCTGGCCGATGGTAGCTGTAAGCAACTCCCGGCCATCCGCGGATCTCAGCATGCGCCCTGTTATGCCCATACTGAGCTGGTTGGTATCGGACAGTCGGTCGCGGCCGATGAAGCGGTTGTAGCGGTAAAGCTGCACCATATTAAAGTCGGGTCGAATGGTGTCAAAAACCGGCAGCTCGTCCTGATTGCGAAACGGAATATAGGCATACAGCACGCGAGGTTCCAGCGTCAGCAGAAATGCATCGTTGTCACCACTGACGCGTTCAAATACTGCACCGGCATCAATGCTGGCTATGGGCGCCGCCCTTGACGGCGACTTGTCCTGCCCGGGCGCAGTATCCTGCAGGCTGTAGCCGGTGTAATCCATCATCACGCCGGGACGGATATACAAGCCGCCACGCTGCATCGGCACGGAGATACCCGGTTGCACGTTGAAGCGAGTGCCGGTCACGCTGTCCTTGCGGTAAAAGTAATTGGCTTCGGATGCCAGGTGGTAGTCGAGGCCCAGCCAGCCATCCAGCCAGTTGCCCGCAGCAGTCAGTTGCGGCAGTTGCTGATAGGGCTCATCGGGTTGCATGACGTCGGCGTCAATGGTCTGAAAGCCCTGCAAGCGCCCCATCAGCGACCAGGTGTCGTCGTAGTACTCAAAGGTCAGGCTACGGTTCAGGTGCGTCTTGCTGGTGCTGGTCTGGCGGGCGCTGAGATCTTCGTAATAGGCGTCATCGGAAACGCCCACCGCATCAGTTGTTGCCCGCCAGTTATTGGGTAGCTGGGTGGAAACCTGCAGATCAAATTGCCAGCGGTCAATGTTCGCCTTGTTGTCGTCGGGCAGAAAGTCGAGCCACAACTTAGCCCGGTTATTGGGCGTCAGAACCCGGCCTTCCGTCCCAAGCTGCAGTCCGCGTTCCGACATGTAATGCGGCTCAACGGTCAGGTCGTAGTTAGGGGCAATATTCCAGTACCAGGGTTGCGTCACTTCGAAGCCGCGGCTGTCACTGGTGCCAATACTGGGAAACAACAGGCCCGACTTGCGATCATCGGTAATGGGGTAGGTAAAGTAGGGCAGATACAAAAACGGTACACCCTTAAAACGCAGGCTCGCGCGTTTGGCGGTGCCCATTCCCGACTGCTGGTCAAGTTTTATGGAATCGGCTTTCAGCAGCCAGCTTTCATTGCCGGGCGGGCATGAGGTGTAACGTACTTTTTCCAGCTCTATTACGCCTTTGTCGTTGATATCGATCTGGCGCGCGGACCCGCGCGCCGGCGTGTTGGCAATTTCAAATTCGGCGCCCGTGAGCGCGAGTTCGCCGCTGGCCGAATCGTAGCGGGCGGAGGCGCTGGTAAAGCGGCTGTCGGCATCGCTGAATTCCACGCCGTCAGTGACTTCGAAGACACCGGTCTCACTGTCATAACGGGCGCTGCCGGCCTTAAGCAGGTTGCCGCGGCTGCGGATTTCGACCGGCCCGGTAAATTCCGCGCTGCCGCCACGGTTGATTGCTGCGTTGCCGGTGGTCAGTTCGACCCGGTCATCGGGGATGTCTGTGGTGCCGTCATTTGCTGCTGTTTCGGGCTCAGCCCAGCAGGCTATGCCGCGGGGAGAGTCGTCTGCGGCCGCGTAAAGCGGATTGAGCGCACCCATGCCAGAAAGAAAAATCAACAGACTTCCGGTAACAGTGCGCATTGCTGGCGATTATAGAGCAGTGCCGGTGTTGCGTCCCTAACTTGTTGCCAGTCGGGTTAGTATCAGCAAATCAGCCACAACTCCGGAAATATCGGCTAAAGACATGAAGGCGATGATTCTTGCTGCGGGACGAGGCGAGCGGATGCGGCCGCTGACCGATGCATTGCCCAAGCCCTTGCTAACAGTCGGCGGCATGCCGCTTATTGACTATCATCTGCGTGCGCTCGCCGCTGCCGGTATCAGCGATACAGTGGTGAATGTGGCCTGGCAAAAACACCGCCTGATCGACCATCTTCAGCACTGCCATATCGCCGGTATGAAGCTGCATATCAGCGACGAAGGGGACAGTGCGCTGGAAACCGGCGGCGGCGTATTTCGCGCCCTTGGCCTGCTCGGCGCCGAGCCGTTCTGGCTGGTGAACGGGGATGTCTGGGCCGAGGCGGATTTTACGGCGCCGGCGCTGGCCCCAGGCAGACTGGCGCACCTGTTGCTGGTCCCGAATCCGGAACACAATCCTGCCGGCGATTTTTCGCTGCAGGCTGGCAGGGTTGTCAATCGCGGCGCCGATATGCTGACTTACAGCGGTATCGCGCTGTTGCATCCGGATTTGTTCGCCGGTTGCAGCGACGGGGTATTTCCGCTGGCCCCATTGTTGCGCCGAGCCGCGGATGCCGGTCAGGTTAGTGGTGAATTGTTGCCGGGTGACTGGTGCGATGTCGGTACGCCGGAGCGGCTAGCCGAACTGGATCAGAAGCTAAACAATCAGGCCGCGACGTCGAGACCGAGCTGACTGCAAAGCTGCTGCGTTAGTGCGTGGCCAAACTCATCCACACTGACATCCACCCCGAGCTTTGCCAGGCTGGTGACCTGCAACTGCTCATAGCCACATGGATTGATGCGCGCGAATGGCTCCAGTTCAGGCGATACATTGACTGCGACGCCGTGATAGCAGCAGTTGCGCCGGATGCGCAGGCCGACACTGGCGATTTTCTGTCCGTCCACATACACGCCAGGCGCGCCGGCGCTGCCCGCGGCATCTATGCCGCAGTCAGCCAGCGTTGCGATAATGGCAGTCTCCAGCCGGCATACCAGTTCCCGAATGCCAAGCCGCAACCGTTTCAGATCAAGTAACACATACACCACTAGCTGCCCGGGCGCGTGATAGGTCACCTGACCGCCGCGATCAACCTGCACCACGGGTATGTCACCGGGCGCCAGCACATGCGCCGGATCGGCATTGGTGCCCAGCGTGAACACCGGCGGATGCTCCAGCAGCCAGATTTCATCGCGGGTTGCGGCGCTGCGCGTGCGTGTGAATTCCTGCATTTGCTGCAGCGTCTGCATGTAATCCGCCATGCCCTGCCGGCGGACCACGACCAGCTGTCGGCTCGCTGTCATGTTCGGAAATCAGTCTGGCTCAGAACACCATCAGGACCAGTTCATGGTCATGCAGGGCCTGGTACACGGAATCTACCTGGGCTTTGTTTTCTGCCCTGAATGTTACTGTGACAGAGACGAAATTGCCTTTTGCGCTGCTTTGCTCGCGCACGTCGTCCTGCGGGTGAAATTCGGCATGTAATGCCACGGTTTCTATAACGGACCGGCGAAAAGCCTCACTCTGGCGCCCCATGGCCTTGATCGGAAAGGCCACCGGAAACTCCAGCAGGGTTTCGTCATCGGTCACCGGTGGCTACTCAAACCAGAGCAGCAGCTCGTCCCATGCGCTGCCGATAAGCCCGGCGGCCGGAATGTCCGAGCCACTGAATACCGGCACAGAGGCCAGGGTATCAATGCCGAGCCGGGCATGGGCCATGCCGATGGACTCCGCCGAGTTCAGCGGGGCGAGAATGTTGGCGGGAACCTCGACGTCGGTCTCTATGCTGCCCAGCGCGCCGCGCGGCACCGCAACGAAAACCGGCTCGCGCACCACCAGGTCGGTGCTGTCGCTTGCGCCTTTCCAGACTCTGGCGTTAGTCAGTACTTCACCGGCATCCCAGAGTTTGGCGCTTTCAAAAAACCGGAACCCGTAGTTGAGCAGGGCTTGTGATTCATTGGCGCGTGCCGCCGGGCTGGGTGTGCCCAGCACCACCGCGATCAGACGCATGCCATCGCGCTCAGCGGAAGACACCAGGCAATATCCTGCTGATTCGGTATAACCGGTTTTCATGCCGTCCACGGTTTCATCGCGCCACAGCAATGCATTGCGGTTGCCCTGTGTAATGCCGTTGTAGGTGTACTGCTTTTGCGAATACCACTTGTAGTAGTCGGGAAACTCTTTAATAAGCGCAGAAGCCAGCTTGGCAATATCAGTGGCTGAGGTCAGATGACCATCAGCGGGCAGGCCGGTGCTGTTCAGATAGCGGGTACTGGTCATGCCCAGTTCGCCGGCCAGTTGATTCATGATTTCGGCAAAGGTTTCTTCGGTGCCAGCCACATGTTCTGCCAGCGCGACACTCGCATCATTGCCGGACTGCACGATCATGCCGGGCAGCAGTTGTTCTACCGGCACACGTTTGCCTACCTCAATAAACATGCGCGAGCCCGGGGTGCGCCAGGCTTTTTCGCTGACCAGCACCTCATCATCTATCTGGATTTGTCCCGAGCGAATGGCGCGGAATACCGCATAAGCAGTCATCAGTTTGGTGATGCTGGCCGGATCCAGGGGCGCGTCAGCATTCTTGCTGGCAAGTACGCGCCCGCTGGCAAAATCCATCAGCAAATAGGCATTGGCATTGAGTCGCGGCGGCGAGGGCGCGGCGATTTGTGCCGACAGGCTCTGCGGCAACGCCAGTGCAAGGGCAACGGCAGCAAGAAAAAAGTTACGTGCGTATCGATACTTCATGTGAGGCATAGATCCTGTTACTGGGGTTCAGCGGCTGCGTAATCGGTTTCATCCGGCTCCTCGACTACCAGCCGAGTCTGGGTTATCTGCAGTGAACTCACCTGGGCTACAACCCGATCGTAATCACTTATCTCTGCAAATGGCCCGATGCGCACCCGGTAGAGCTCAGGGGATTCATGCGGTGACGTATGCACCGAAACGTTGGCAACACCCTGACGAGTCAGGTGGCTTGCCAGGTTGCGGGCATTCACCGGTTCGCCGAAAGCGCCTACCTGGATATACATTAACGGCCGCGCATTCATGGTGGTCGGTGCTGTTCCTGCGGGTGCCGATGCCACGGTAATGGCGCCGGTATAGGCCGTTTCCAGCGCCTCAATTTCCACCGGTGCGGTGCCTGCATTGACAACGTCAAGTTCCCGCGCGGCAGCAAACGACAGATCAATCAACCGGTTTTTGACGAACGGGCCGCGATCATTTACCCGCACAATGACCGACTTGCCGTTTTTCAGGTTGGTGACTTTGACGTTGGTGGGCAGGGGCAGGGTTTTGTGCGCAGCGGTCATGCGATACATGTCGTAGCGCTCGCCGTTGGAAGTGGGCTGACCATGAAACTTCTTGCCATACCACGATGCTACACCGCGCTCCTTATAGCCGGTGCTGCTCGGCATCACTTTGTAACGCACACCGAAAACTTCGTAAAAAGGTGGATTGCCCCGTCGCGTGCGGGTCATGTCCTGATGCAGTGGCGCCTGCGCCTGGCGGGTGTCGGCGGGCTTGTCCCAGCGTGTCGCGCTGCAGGCATTCAGCAACACTGCGGCTGCGACCAGCAGGGCGGCAGCGCGGCCTGCTGTCATGACTGCTCCCCGTCTGCTGCAGCAGCGACAATGGCATTGCCGAGCTGCCAGGCTGCCAGTGCATACATGACGCTGCGGTTGTAGCGGGTAATCACATACAGGTTATGAAAGCCGACCCAGTACTCGTCACCGGCTGCGCCATCCAGCCGCCACAATCCGGCTGTGGCATCGCTTTGCAGTTCAGTCGCGAACAGTACGCCGGCAGTACTGAGTGCGCCTACACTGGAACCGGGCTTGAGGCTGGTCTGCAGCGGTAAATCGGTGGCCCGGTCATTCAGCGACGCGCTGGCGGCTACCGGCTCCCCGGCTCGCCACTTGTGGACGGCGAAGTAGTTACCGACACTGGCCAGGACGTCGTCCCAGCTACCTAACAAATCACGCTTGCCATCACCGTCACCATCCACCGCATAAGCGCGGTAGCTGCTGGGAATAAACTGCGGCGGCCCCATTGCGCCCGCATAGCTGCCCACCAGTTCTTCGAGTTGCAGCTGCTCTTCCTGCGCCAGCAAAAATACCTGCTGCAATTCGGAGCGGAAAAATTTTGCCCGTGGCGGATAATCGAAGCCCAGCGTTACCAATGCATCAACGACACGATGACGGCCGGTAATCCGGCCAAAAAAACTTTCCACACCGACGATGCCGAGGATCATTTCCGGCGGCACACCGGTGTCAGCTTCAATCTGTTCCAGCCGCTCGCGATGCTGCGCATAGAACTCTACCCCGGCGTCTATGCGTTTGCTGGTCAGGAATATGTCGCGGTATTCATGCCACGGCTTGACCTTTTCCGCCGGCCGGCTCATGGCATCAAGGATACTTTGCTGAGTTGCGCTGCCCGCCAGCACCTGATTGATATAAGCGCGATCCAGTCCATGCTGGTCAACCAGTTCATCGACAAAACTGCGCACATCCTCGCGTTTAAGGTCGAGCGCCAGCGCCGGGTTTGCCGGGCCGGCAAGTAACAGTGCAGTGAGCAAAGCCAGATAAGGCTTTGCGAAGGGGAAAATCCGTTTCATCTTGGCAGCAGCTTCCGGTGCGTCTGGATAGACATGAGAATACCGAAACCCGCCAACAGGGTCACCATGGACGTGCCTCCGGCACTGACCAGCGGTAGGGGCACGCCCACCACCGGCACCAGCCCCGTTACCATGGCGGTATTCACGAAGACATAAAAGAAGAAAGTGAAGCTGATGGCACCCGCCAGCAGCCGCGAAAAGGTGTCTTGCGCCATTGCAGCAATGTAGAACCCGCGCGCCACTATCATCAGGTACAGCAACAGCAGCACCGATACCCCGAAAAAGCCGAATTCTTCGCCAATCACGGCGAAAATGAAGTCCGTGGAGCGTTCCGGCAAAAACTCCAGCTGACCCTGACTGCCGTTCAGCCAGCCTTTGCCGAAACCGCCGCCTGAGCCGATGGCGATCTTGGACTGGATGATGTGGTAACCGGCGCCCAGTGGGTCCTGTTCCGGGTTCAGCAGCGTCAGCACGCGCTGTTTCTGATACGGCCGCATGAAGTACCAGAGCAGCGGCATGGCCGCCAGGGTTGCCGCGGCGGAAAAAAATACCAGGCGCAGGCTGATCCCGGCGAGGAAAATCACCGTTGCGCCGGTCAGCCCGATCAGAATGGCGGTGCCAAGATCGGGCTGCAAAGCGATCATGGCTACCGGCATGGCGATCAGCAACAGCAGGCCGCCGATGGTCAGCAGCGAAGGCGGCAGAGCGCGCTCATGGAGCAGCCAGGCCAGCATGGCAGGCACCGCAAGTTTCATGAGTTCGGACGGCTGAAAGCGTACGCCGATGTCCAGCCAGCGCTGCGCGCCGCCGCCCATCTCGCCGCGCACCAGCACCAGCACCAGCATGATCAGCCCGATGACGAACAGCCACGGAGCGACCCGCCGCAGCCACACCGGTTGCACCTGGGCGATGGCCAGCATAACCAGCGCCGCCAGGCCGATGCGGGCGGCTTGACCCCACAGCATGTCGAGGCTGTTGCCCGAGGCGCTGTAGAGCACAAAAATGCCCACCAGCAGTACGCTGCAGATTCCGGCCAGCAGCGGCGGGTCGATATGCAGGCGCTGCAGCAACCGGCTAAAAGGGTTGTAGCGACTGCCGCTGTCGGTTCGCGCCGCCATTACAGTTCGGCGCTGGCCAGGTAGGTGTCTATCACGGTGCGAGCCACCGGCCCGGCCACGCCACTGCCGCTGCCGCCGTTTTCGACAATTACCGCGACGGCGATACGCGGGTCCTCGACCGGCGCAAAGGCGACAAACAATGCATGATCCCGCATGCGCTCCGCCAGTTCCTCTTCGTTGTATTGTTCATCCTGCGCCACCGAAACCACCTGGGCGGTGCCGCTTTTGCCTGCCAGCCGCCACGGGCTGTTTAAACCCAGTGCGCGGGCGGTGCCTTTGGGGTCGTAAATGACGGCTTCCATGGAGGCAATGATCTGATCCCAGCGTTCCGGCCGGGCCACCTGCACCGGTTGCAGTTTGCGCGGCTGCCGCACCGCCAAGGCGCCGCTTACCGGGTCGCGCATGCCGCGCACCAGCGACGGCCGATAGCGCGTGCCGCGCATGGCAATCGTTGCGGTGGCGTGGGCAAGCTGCAGCGGCGTTGTCAGCATGAAGCCCTGACCGATACCGGCGATGACCGTTTCACCGGGATACCAGATCTGATCTTCGGGGTCGGCAAAATTACGCCGTTTCCATGAGCGCGTCGGCACCAGGCCATCGCTTTCGGGCCCGATGTCCAGGCCCGTGCTGTCGCCGAGCCCGAATGACTCCAGCGTGCGCGCCATGATGTCAATGCCGATGTCATTCGCCAGTTCATAAAAATAGGTATCGCACGACTGGGCGATGGCATCGTTCATATCCACCATGCCATGACCTTCCGGCTTCCAGTCGCGATAGCGGTGACTGCTGCCGGGCAGACTGAAGTAGCCACGGCAGAACTTGGTCTGGTTCGCGCGGATAGCATTCTGTTCCAGGCCTGCCAGCGCAATAATCGGTTTTATGGTCGAGCCGGGCGGATACTTGCCGCGCAGTGCGCGGTTAAACAGCGGCTGATCCACATCGTTTTGCAATTCACGAAATTCCTCACGGCTCAGGCCGGCGATAAAGCGGTTCGGATCAAAGTTGGGTGTGCTCGCCAGTACCAGCACTTCGCCGTTGCGCGGGTCGATCGCGGCAACGGCACCGCGCTTGTTGCCGAGCGCCTGCTCGGCAGCCATCTGGGCGTCAATGTCGAGGCTCAGCAGAAGATCGCGTCCCGGCACCGACAATTGTGTGTCCAGCACCTGCATGACCCGGCCATGCACATTGACCAGCACGTCTTCATGGCCGACGGTGCCGTGCAACTCGTTTTCGTAGGCGCGCTCTGTTGCAACCTTGCCTATATATGAGGTGCCGGCGTAGGCAGCGGGGTCCAGTTTCTGCTGATCTCCGGCGCTGATGCCGCCCACGTAACCAAGGGCATGCGACGCAACCGCGCCAAAGGGATAAGTGCGTGCCAGCCGGGCGCGTATTTCCACGCCGGGGAAATACGGTCGCAACACGGCAAATCGGGCAACCTCATCATCGGTCATCTTGCGCCGTATAGGGATGCTGTCGAAGCGCCGCCGACTGTTAATCAGCGCCTTGATGCGAGCGGTGCTTTCGGCTTCCAGCAGCCCGCTGGCCTGCAGGCGTTGCAGGCTGTC
>CAYGKB010000028.1:0-15293 GCA_964350425.1 uncultured Chromatiaceae bacterium
ACATCGAGGCAGACAAGCAGCTCGACAACCTGGTGACCTACCCGGCGGACAGCGGCGAAATGGCAATGAGCCTGAATCGCATGCCCGATGGCAGGCTACTGCACATTCGCGCTAATTTCCGCGTCGGTTTCTTTCTTGATCTTCTTAATGAAGACGGCAGCCGCGCAAAAGAGATTGCCCTGCCGGGGCCGGGCTGGGCCTGCCTCGGCAACCCCGCAGCCGGTTCCGACTATGCGCTGCTCGGCAACTTCTTCACCGGCGCGGTCGCCAAGTTCGATCTGGACAGCGGTGCCGTCATCGCGCAGGCCGAGACCGGTGTGGAGCGATCCCTGGCCGGCATTGCGCAATTCCCGGGCTAACTACCAGGGAACCACGTCACCGGTGTAGTCAAAGAACGTACCGGTATTTGCCAGCGAAAAGCGATCAATGTTGCGGATCATGTCTTCGGTGGCCTTCTCCGGCGTCTGTATATCTTTGATCTGCTTGCGGAAGGGTTCCGGAATAAAATCCGTCGCCGTCGCGCCCGGGGTGACCAGACCGACGATAACTTTTCTGCGTTGTACCTGGTAGGCCAGGTTGACCATGCACATGTTTACCGCCGATTTGCTGCAGCGATACCAGTACAGCATCGGCGAAGTAACGCTGGCAATGGAACCCTGACTGCTCGAAACCGTCACCATTTTTTTCAGGCTGCTGTTCTGCACGTGTTTGCGAAACGCCTCGCACATTTTCATGGGGCCTTTAACGTTCACGTCCATGACCTGATCGAACGTGTCGTAGTCCATCTTGCCAAAGAGCTGATTCTGTATGCCACCGCCAATACCCGCGTTGTTTAGCAGCAGATCGATCGGCGTATCGGCATACTTCGCGGCCAGCGCATCAATTGCAGCATGATCAGTCACATCCAGTTTTTCGACCACTATGTCACTGTATTCGGCCGCCAGCGCATTGAGTTCGTCCGCCTGTTCCGGCTTGCGCGCCGTTGCAATAAGCTTCGCACCGCGCATTGCATACTGGCGGGTGAATTCCAGCCCCAGACCACGGTTGGCTCCGGTTACCAGTATCTGTGCGCCGGCACCGACGGACCTCGCGATTTTGTCTTCGTCACTGAGCGGCATCTTTGATGAGACGTGGCCGCCCGCCGCTGCCGGACCAGCACCCAGCATACCTGCCGCAAGTCCAGCGGCACCGGCCAGCAGATTACGTCGATCAATACTGTACTCCGGCGACGAATTTAGCTGGTCGTGTTTGTGATCGTCAGTTGGGTTGCTCATTTGTTACTCCATCAAAATAGTCGGTCAGTAGCGCTGCCTGCGCGGTAATGTCTTCGGGCAATTCCCGGTAGGCAGTGTCAGTCAGATTGGCAGCATTTTCCGTGTGCGGCCGGTTCGGATCCGATGGTGCCGCAGCCAGCAGCAAACCCGCCTGCATTTGCTGCAGAGTGCCGACCAGCGGATAAGCGAACAGCTCGCGCGCGGCGGCTGGCAGAACCGCGGCACTTTTCAGCAGCGCAAGCGTGCGAACGTGAACGATCTCCGGCTCAACATGCGGTTCACCTTCGGTTGCAGCCGCATCGGTTTGCTCGTACCAGGGCCAGAACAGACTCTGGTTCCGCGCTACCTGCCAGTATTCCAGCAAATGCCCGCCATGCCAGTGTGTTTCGATGCGCGGTGCAAAGTTAGCAGCCAGCTCTTTGGCCTGGCCGGCTTCCAGACATTGCACACCGCTCAGAGCGAGCTTGCGAAAGCGTTGCGGCTGCCGGGAAGCTGCAGCGGCCAGCACCGTAGCGCCGCCCCACTGCCCCCAGCCATCAACCTGTTCTATTTGCAGTTTGTCGAGGACGGCCGCTATGGCTGCCTCGCAGGCATCCAGAAAACCGATGTTGTCAGGCAGGCCATCGGTTTCGCCGTGACCGGGCAAATCCAGCGCCACCACCGGACGGTTGCTCCTGAATGCCTGCAACCAGGGCTCCACCGTCTCACACGACCCGCCTGCTCCGTGAACAATCAACACAGGCGTACCCTGTGGCGCCATGTCGGCTCTGACCCGGATGTAGCCATGGGGGTACTGCACCGTAAAATTCCACGCACAGCCCTTTACAGATCTGGTGTCTGACACCGGGGCGACATCACTGCCGGGATGTTGCAGAAAAAATTCTGCGGCTTCCGCAAGGTTTTCCTCCATCGTGCCGCCTACCCGCACCTGCACCTGCGCAGAGGGTTCGGTGACGCGACTCAGGTAACCGCTGAGCACATCTGTTTTGGTTGCAGTAATAATCGCGGGCGATTGCAGGGTGCGCAGCGGCACGTCACCGGGAAAGCTGAATGCCGCCCGGTAACCGACCCGGTAGTGATCGCCCGCCCGCAAAAACTCCATGGCCCACTGCTGCAAAACCTCCGGCGGTGGAACCGTTCGTTTGATGCGGGCTTCAGCCCGCCGGTCAAACCAGGGGTAAAAAACCAGTTGATCGTGATTGCGACTCCACATCCACAGCAAGTGGCTGCCGTCCCACTGCGGCTCGAACGGCGGCAGGTAGCCGCTGAGAATCTCATCCAGCTCGTGCTGCTGCAGAATTACGTAGCCGTTCGCATAAACTGCGCTGATGTGCGTGGACGAAAAATCTGCCATCGCCACTGCCATGCCGGCACCGGTGTGAAAACCATAAGCCGGCGCGGCAGCAACCCCGATTTCATCCAAGAAAGCAATCAGCACCTCCGCAAAATCGGTCAGCGTCAGTTCAAGTTCGCCATCTGCACCGAAGGGGTCGGACATGCCGAAGCCCGGATAGTCGGGCGCAATAACCGTGAAGCGATCGGCCCATGCGCGCATCAATGCTTCGTATTCACCCGATGATTGCGGCGACTGGTGCAACAGCAGCGCTGCCGGACCTGTCCCGCAGCGCCGGTAATGAATCTGCTTAACGCCCCAGCGCGTATCAACTGTGGCGAAATGACGCTCGATTGTGGGCTGCTTACCCAGCGGCGAGATCTTCGGCTTCAGCGGCGGGTTTTTTCAGCGGTATAGCATCCAGCACCCAACCCTTCTGCTCTCGCCGGGCCGGCGATGGAATGGCAAAGGCAGTCTTGTTTTCCTGCGCGGCAACCGCATCGGTATCGATTTTCCAGCCCTTCTGCTCCCACTCCTTGAGTGATTCACGATACAGCAGAATGCACTTGTCGGAAGGCACCATAAATTCCCTGGTATTGGTATCGGGCGTGATAACCGGATGCAGCGACTCGACTATAGTCACATCCTGCTCGGCAACGTACTGGTTGCGATCAATGACGTTCTGATCGAACTTCGGATCGGTGTAGCAATTGCGCATGCACAACAGGTAGACCGCCGTGTTGTGCTCGTCTATCGGCCGTTCAATCAGATACTGGTGCATCCAGTCTGTTGCAGACAGATGAATATAGGTCCATACATGGCTGGCGCCATGATAGCCGGTGCCCACCTCCAGATCGCCGGCATCCTTGCGCACCTCAGCCAGCTCACTTTCCTTGGTCAGACTCGGCGCATTAAATGTATGCCAGAAGCCCTGGCCCCAAGCGCTTTCCTCAAGCCGCATTTCGCCGATCTTGTACTCTTCGTCCTCGCCCTGAAACCCGTGGGTGTCATGCACAAATTCGTTATGTGCCGGGTCAATGCCATTCTCGATGGAGCGCTCATAATTGCACTTGATGGTGTAAGTCTGCAGGGTACTGGTCCAGCCTTCCTGCTCCCATTCCTTAACGTCAATAATCGGCGGACGCTCTGCCTCCGGGAGATCGCCGAGGAACGCAAACACCATGCCGTGGCGTTCATCCACCGGGTAGGCGTCAATGCGCGTGCGCGACGGAATCTTGGGATTGGGGCCTAGCGACGGAATGCGGTGGCAACGACCCTCGGCATCGAATTCCCAGCCATGATACGGGCACTGAATACAGTTGCCGTTAATTTTGCCGCCGGCGAGTGAACCACCGCGATGGGTGCAGGTGTTGCTGACACATTTGGCCAGACCGTCCTCGCCGCGAAACAAAACAAAATCCTGCCCGAGGGCTTTGACCTTCAGAGGCTTATCGGCCAGCTCGTCACTAATGGCCATGGGATACCAGAAATTGATGTACATACTGCTCTCCGTCGCTGCGGCCGGATTACCCGGCCAGCAACATAATCGTTGGCGAAGCCGTTACAGATTCAACGGCCGCGTTCAGGCACCCGATAATAGCACCGGGCGCCGCAGGCACATGTCTCGAACCGAGTCAGGCAGCAACTTGTTCGCTCGCCGCATGGCGGCGACGGAGCAGGGTCACAATCATCAGTACCGGCAGCATCAGCGCGGCCCCGGCAAATAGTGGCGCGTTCGGCCCGAGCGTCTGGAACAGCAAGCCGGAAATGGTGGGACCCACCGAACGACCCAGCCAGCCCGCCGACTGATACAGCCCCAGTACGGCGCCGCGTTCCTGTTCCCCCGCCTGCTTGGAGACCCAACTGGTGGATGCAGTATTGAACATAGCGCCGCCTAGTGCGGTAAAGGTGATGCCGAATACCATGATTTTCCAGTTTGCCGGTTCGAAGCTGAACGGCACTGTCGCCATGAACAGCAGCCCGAATATGTAGGAGCACACCGCAAACTGCAGCAAGCGGCCCTCACCAAACAGCGGCGCCAGTCTGCCAACTATGAACAGCTGGGTCACCATCACCACGAATCCCAGGTACATGAACATGAACCCGACCTGCTGCGGGCCCCAATAGAAACCGGCATCTGCCCACAGCGGGAACGTGGTTTCAAAATTGGTCATGGCAAAAAACACCAGAAAACCCATTAACACCATGGGTGCAAGCAACGGTCGTCGCATGATGTGGCTAAACGAACCTGCTCTGGTTTGCGACTTGTCGGTATCGGCCGCTGTCTTTTGCAGGCGTTTTTCGGCCGGCAGACTTTCCTTGAGAAACAGCGCTATGGCGAGCATGGTCAGCAGCGAAGCAATCACGGCGACGAGCGACGGCCAGAACAGCGACGCGCTGGCCGCGGTGTCGCCGGACAACAGTCCGCCCAGCGCCGGTCCTGCCATAAAGCCGAGACTGACCGCGCCACCGACAGTCCCCATTCCCTGGGCACGCTTGTCCGGCGGCGTTATGTCAGCAACGTAGGCAGTGGCGGCGGCGAAATTGCCGGCCATCAGGCCGGTCAGAAACCGCGACGCCAGTAACAGCCAGACGTCACCGTACATGTCTGCCACAGCCATCAGCCCATAGGCGGCCGCGGAACCGAGCATGGTCAGAATCAGAATGGGCTTGCGGCCATGGCGGTCACTGAGCCGTCCCCAGACCGGCGTGGCCAGAAACTGGCCCATCGCAAAGGTAGATACGATAAATGCCGCAAACATCGCGGAAGCGCCGAAATTCTGCGCCACAAAGATAAACGGCGGCAACACGAGGCCAAAGCCCATGCTACTGAAAACTATGACAAAAAAGAGGATGGCCATAAAGTGGACTATTACGGACGGAAGCTGTCGGCCCGCCGAAAAGGCGCGTACTATCCGCTAATAGAACGGGACTGTAAAGTACGGTCCAGACTACGCAAAGCATTACCCGTGAGGTGCAACATGGTTCGAGCAGTACATCTGGATGACTCGCAGCAGATCACCGAAGTCGCCAAGAAAAAAGACGGTTCAGGTTTCAAGGCCGCCAAGACCGGTTTCGAAGGCAAGGAAGAACAGATCGGCAAAGCCGTGCAGCTTGCTTTGAAGACCATGGCCAACAGCGCCGGCTATCAGCATGAAATGAACGACGCGCTGGTAAAGGCACGCCTGCAGGCGATGCAGTTCGCCAAAGATCAGGGCCTGATGGAAGAGTATGTGGCTCACGACATCAAAACCATGGAGCCCATCAACAGCCGGGTGAAAATGATTATCGAACGCACCGGCGACACGGAATCTGCTTTGGTGGGCCTCTGCGAACGCACCGCCTGCCACTATCATCTGGTTCTTGAAACCGAAAGCGAGCCGGGCAAGCGTCGCTGGAAATCGCCCTGGGGTCATGTGCTTGATGCCTGCAAGCGGCTCAATATGTTTGACCTGACCGAGCAGGAAATTCACGAGCAGTGGTTCAAGCCACGCATACACGGCTATGCCAAAGACATGGGCGTTAAAGTGAATGTCTCTGACTGGAACGACGACGGCATAGTCGAGATTTCTCTGGCCGAATAGCCGGCAGCAAACCTTTGTCGCGCGTCAGCACCTTTTTGTTCTGCGCGTTGCTACTCGCCGCCTGCAGTCAGACTCCGGTGGCACGCGACGCCGATGTCATTGTCGTCGGTGCCGGCATTGCCGGGCTGGCGGCCGCGCTGCAGGCGTCCGAGGGGGGCGCGCGGGTACTGCTCATTGACGCCAATTCGGTAGGCGGCGGCCATGCTGTAAAAGCCGGCGGCTTCGCGCTGGTGGACACCGAATTGCAGCGCAGCAAAGGTATCCAGGATTCGCCGGATCTGGCTTTCGGCGACTGGGCTCTGCGCGGCAAAAACCCCGATGCATTCTGGGCCTGGCGCTATGCCGAAAACTCCGCGCGGGATGTTTACGACTGGCTGGTCGGCAAGGGCGTAAGCTTTCATATGATCCTGCCCACCAACGAAGACAGTGTGCCGCGTTTTCATTTCACGCGCGGTACGGCTGTCAACGCCGTCGTACCGCTGCTGCGGGAAATGCTGTACGACACCAATATAGAGTTTCGCTGGAACACCCGCGCGGTCGCGCTATCCCGTTTAGGGGGACGCATCAATGGCGTACTGACCCGCAACGAACGCACCGGTGTCGAGCAGCTTTACCGGGCGAACGCCATCGTGCTGGCGACCGGCGGCCTGCAGAACAACCTGGCCGAGGTACGCGCCAACTGGACCGCCGACGCGGCGGAGCCGCGCCGCCTGCTGAAAGGCGCGGGCCAGTTTGCTACAGGGGATGGTTACCGGATGGCAGCCTGGGCAGGCGCGGAACTCATAAATATGGATCGGCAGGTTACGTTCTATAACGGCATCCCTGATCCGCGCGATGCCACCGGCGAACACGGCTTGCTGGCGCAGAACCCGATGGCAATCTGGGTGAATGCGGTGGGCCACCGGTTTGTCGATGAAAGTGCCAATATCCGCGTTGTTACCGAAGCCACCCGGGGTTTCGATGACCCGGGGTACTGGATGGTTTTTGATGCCGAAGGCGCGCGACGCATGGTTGTGCGCGGCGCACCATGGCTGTCACGCGAAACCATTCGTGCCGACGTACTGCACAACCCGCGCATCACCAGCCATGCGGATACTTTGCAGGACCTCGCCCGACAGGCCGGTTTGCCGGAGCATGGCCTGCAGACGACTGTGGAAACCTGGAATCGAATGGTAGCTGCGGGCGAGGATTTCAAATATCAGCGCTTCAGCAAAATCGCGCCGCCTGACCGGACCGTGCAACAGATTGTGACGCCGCCGTTTTATGCCATGCGCACCTATCCCATGACGCGCAAAAACATGGGCGGTCCGGCCATCAACCATCGCGGCCAGGTGCTCAACAATAAACGCATACCGATACCGGGGTTATACGCCGCAGGCGAACTCACCGGCGTCGCGGGAATCAACGGCAGCTATGGCGGTGCCGGCACGTTTCTGGGGCCGTCAACAATGCTGGGCCGTATCGCGGGAACTGCCGCGGCAGAGGACGCCGGCGCGGCATTAAGTTATCGCAGCGGCGGAGAGCGCGATGCGCCCGGTCAGGCGCGGCCCGGTGCCGCAGGCTACTGGCACTTTGATGTGTCACACAAGCTGGTAAGCGAACGCGGTTACAGCTGCGATAAATGCCACTCTGCAACGAATCCCATGCAACCGGCCGTGAGCCGCGCTATTTTGCTGGCCCGGCTGGACACCTGCACACTCTGCCACTGACAGCACTCCCTGTTCAGGAAAAACACGCCGCGACCGCCGCTTCAGCCTGCTGCTGATGCGCCGCATAGTCGGCATAGAGGTTCAATTGTCCCTCAGCCCTGATCTGGTTGTGGGTGCTGCGGTCCGGAAAGCTGTGTGCGTCCCAGCCGAAATAATTTTCGGTTAAGGCATCCGCAGTGAAGCGCGCCGCAAGTTCAACCATGATAATGCTTGCCGCCGGCACAAAAGCCTGCCACTCGTCTGCCTGCAACATCGCACCCGCCGCGGCTGCATAGCCGCGCATGGCACCGGAAAACAGTTCCATGTTGAACTGACTTTGGCGCTGGTCTTCACCTTTAGGATTGCACCACGACCGGATGGCATCACCAATTTCCAGCGGCAGCGGCATATAAGCCAGCGTATCGAAATCCACCATGCAAATACCGGTTCCGGTGGCGGCATCAAACAGCAGGTTGGAGATTTTCGGGTCGCCATGCACCAGCCGGTCCGGCAAAGCAGGCAACACCGGCAGAGTTTCAGCAGCCGCCAGTACCCGCTCGCCCAGCAACGCAACGGCATCGTAATGCGGGTGTGACCGATAATTCTCCAGTGCCTGCACCAGATTAGCCAGATGCCTGCGGGTATCGTGAACACCCAGCCGCTCGCCATGCAATTTCAATTGCAGCGAATCCACACTGCGATGAAACCGGCCCAGCAGGCGGCCGGCCTGTGCCGCCTGCTCCGGCGTTTCCAGACGCTCGTAGCAAACGCCGTCAACAAAAGTACTGAGCCGCCAATGAAACCGGCCATGGTCAACCCACAGGCGCCGCGGCTCCAGACTCGCGGGCACGGGCCGCAGGGTGGTCTCACCCAGTTGCTCCAGCTGGCGGGTAAGCTTGTCCATATCGCAGGTTATTTTGGGATCGAACATGGGGTTCATCCGCTGCAATACGTAGCGCCGGCCGTCCGTCGCGGAGACACTGAAAGTACGGTTGATAAGGCCGTTCCCGAGCGCCTCTATGGCAGCGTCATCCAGTCCATACTGGCTCAACACCTGCCTGGCTTCGTCAACAATATTCATCAGGCACCGCAGTCTCAAAAGATCCTTGTTGAATAAGAATCGCCGCTGTTCATGCAACAGCGTGCGAATATCAATTAAGCATCCAATCATGCACAATGCGCCCTCCCTATAGCCAGCGTTTTGTGCCCATGTCTGATCACCGCTCTCTTGATATAGACGCGAACCAGCGGCGCATCGGTCCCATCTGGCTGAGTCCGGGAGTTCTGCCACGCCATGCACTGGTGCTGTTCCTTTCCGGTGCGCTTGCCATTGGCTTCGTCAATCTGGTCGGGCTGATTCAACCGCTGCTACTGCAGGAGCAGCTGGGCATGACCGGCGGCGAAGGTTCGTTTACAGCGACTCTGTACATTATTGTCGTGGGCTCCGGACTGACACAACTGCCACGGCTGTTTACGGCGCAAGGCTATACACCCGTCGAGGCCAGCACCTACACTTTGTGGATCGGCTCCGGGCTGGCACTGATTGCCGCGCTGCTGAGTTACGGCGGTCTGAAAAAAGGCCGTGCGACTGACCATGAAGATCAACTGCCGTTTCTGGAAAACGCGCGTATAGGTTTGCGCGAAATCCGCGGCAACCCGCGGCTGATTCTGGGCTGCGCCGCTACCATGCTATCGCGCGGCGACCTGACGGTACTGGCGGCTTTTTTTTCGTTGTGGGTGCAAAAAGTTGGCGCCGATTCAGGTATCGCTTCCGTGGATGCATCTGCTACCGCCGGGCGCCTGTTTGGCCTGACCCAGGTCGCCATGCTCTGCAGCATGCCGATAATTGCTTCGGTGGCAGATCGCTTTGACCGCGTTACGACGCTGTGCCTGTCAATGACAATTGCTTCCATCGGCTACTTTGCGCTGGGATTTTCACCCAATCCGTTCGAGTCGCCCCTTATTTACCTCGTCGTAGCGTTGGCCGGCATGGGCGAAGCCGTGGTAATCGTCTCAGTGCCGACACTGATCGGTCAGGAAGCTCCGGCACGTTTTCGCGGATCTATTATCGGTGTGGCAGCCACTTTCGGGGCGCTTGGCATCATCCTGACGAATCAGGCGGCTGGCTATCTGTTTGACAACTGGAGCTATCAGGGGCCATTCATATTCATGGGTATACTCAATGCTCTGATGCTGATCTGGGCGGTATCCGTAAGATTGCTGGCGCCGCCACCGGCACAGTAAAACAGGAGACCTCATGCGCTCACGCCCGCTGGCTATCGTTGCTGTTACCTTTGCCCTCGCGTCATTCGCACTGCCCGCGGCCGGACAGTTTGTACCGCCGGGAATTCCGGTCAGCGAAACCGTAAAAATTGCAGATGACCTGTACAGCTTTCGCTGGGGCGCCTACCGCAGCCTGTTCCTGGTCACCAGTGAAGGCGTCATTGCCACCGACCCGATCTCGCCACAAGCCGCTGCTGCCTATCGTCAGGCCATCGCAACCATTACCGACCAGCCAGTGCGGTACGTGGTCTATTCGCATGCTCACTGGGATCATGCCCGCGGCGGTCAAATATTTAAGGATGAAGGCGCCGAATTTGTTGCGCAGGAGCGCTGCCTGGTAAACATGCAGGAATCACCTGACCCCGATATCGTACTGCCGGATATCACCTTCGCCCAAAACTACAGCGTCGCGCTGGGCGGCAAATCACTGGATTTGTATTACTTTGGCCCGAGTCACGGCACCTGCCTGATCGTCATGATCCCGCGGCCGCATAAAATGATCTACACCGTTGATCTGGTCACGCCGCGCCCAGCAGGCGGCGGCTATCTGCCCTGGGATCCGCAGGTTGCAGATTTCCACTTTAATAATGCGGTGGAGTACCTGCGTCAGGTAGAAAACCTGGCCACAGCCGAACAACTGACTGCAGTGATTGGCGCACACCTCGTGCCTTTGCCACAGGGCAAGGGTCAGTTTGCGGCCGCTGCCGCGACCGGTCCGATAGCGACCATCCGCGAACGGCGCGAATTCTGGGAAGGCATCATGGCTGCGGTCAAAGCAGAGATGGCAAACGGCACTGAAAGTTTCATGGTGTCGTCGCGGCTCGATTTGACACCCTGGCAAAACATTCGCGGCTTCAACAAGCGTAAGTTCAAACAACTTGTTGATCGCATTGCGGCGTATTACGCGATCGGCAGGTAACCACCAGGAGACACGCCGCGGCAACCCGAGATTGGTCGCAACGGTTTGACTGACCGGTGCCACTGGGGCATAACTAGCGGCATTCGCGGCTTGCCTGACCCACATAAGAACGGAGATACCGCATGAATGACACGCGCCACGCCCCAACCGCCATAACCCGCCGCACTGTGCTGAAAGCCATCGGCGCGACACCTCTTATGGCGGCATCCGGCCCGGTGCGGGCGCTGAATAAAACCGATGCGATTGTCATCGGTGCCGGACTGTCCGGCCTTAATGCAGCACTGCTGCTTGAAGGTGCCGGGCTGAGCGTTAAAGTTCTTGAAGGGCGCAATCGCATCGGCGGGCGCGTGCAGTCACTGCGCAATATTCCCGGCAGCCCCGAGGTCGGCGGTACCGCTTTCGCCCCGGGATATGCGCGGCTGGTGGACGCGGCCAACAAGTATGGCGTTGGCCTGATTGATATCACCCCCACTATTCCCTACTTCATGAACCAGCAGATTTATCTGCAGGATCAGTTCATCTCGAACCAGGACTGGGCGACCAGTCCGCTGAACCCGTTCCCTGAGCAGTTCAGGCAAATACCGCCCAACGCTTATTTCAATGTCCTGATGGGTGCGATTAATCCCCTCAGGAATAGCGACGAGTGGGTCAGCCCGGCAAACGCCAACCTCGATATCTCACTGCATGACTGGCTGGTAAAGATGGGTCAGTCAGAGGCAGCTATTGAGCTTGCCTACAACACCAACCCAACACACGGGATGTCGGCACACGACATTTCGGCGTTACTGGTTATGTTCGCTGCCACCTTCGGCACCAAGCAACGCGAGCTGACCGCAAACAATGCCATCAAGGGTTACACGGCCGCGGGCGGCAACCAGTCCATACCGGAGGCGATGGCCAATGCACTGAAGAATGAAGTGCAGCTGCAAAGCACCGTCACCGGCATTCGCACCAACAGCAGCGGCGCGGAAGTGCACATGGCCGATGGCACCGTGCACCGCGCCGACCGGGTGATCTGTTCGGTACCGTGCACGGTACTGCGACGCATAAAAATTGATCCGCTGCTGAACGGTAAACAGGCGCTGGGTGTGCGCACGCTGGATTCGCAAAAGATCAATCAATTGCATGTAGTGCCGAAGTCACCCTTCTGGGAAAAGGACGGCATGTCGCCCACCATGTTTACCGACAGTCTCGCCGGCATGGTGATTGCGGAACACAAGGGTGCGGATCCGGCTGATATCACCAGCCTGAGCATCTGGCTGCGCGGCGAGCGGGCAGCCTGGTGCGATCAGGTCAACCAGCAGGTGGCTATTGATGCCGTTATTGCCGATCTGGAACGCATCCGACCGGCTGCCAAGGGACAGCTCGAAGTACTCGGTTACAAATCCTGGTATCGCGATCAGTTTTCGTCCGGCGACTGGGCGATCTGGGCGCCGGGCCAGGTCTCCGGCTTCTTCCATGAACTCGCCAGACCGCATGGCCGACTGCATTTCTGTGGCGAACACACCGCGGTAGCGAACCGCGGCATGGAAGGTGCCATGGAATCCGGCGAACGGGTAGCCATGGAAATTCTGCTGGCCTGAGTCGGCCGCGATACACGGGCGTTAGTCGCGTGGCTGTATGCGCACGCCGTCTGCCACCTGGTCGCCGGGATGCACGATAATCCGCTCACCGGCGTCCAGACCGGCTACGATCTCGGCTTCCAGGCCGCTGCGCCTGCCGACTTCCACAAACCGTCGTTCGGCCGCACCGTCATTATCAACAAACAATGCCCATTTGCCGTTGTCACGAAATAGCGCGGTGAGAGGAACCTTCACCAGGTCAGCGCCTTCCCAGAGCACAATGCGCAGATCAACCTGATACCCATGGCCCAGCCGGGACCATTGTTGTGACTCACTGACAAAATCAACGATGACATTCACGCGTTGCTCTTCGATGCCGAGCGCTGACACCTTGGTAAAGCCAAATGGCTCCACCCTTCTGACCCGGCCCTCGAGCGCTCCGTCGCCACCCCAGCCGTCTATGATGACGCGCTGTCCGGCCGCCACTTTCACCGCATCGGCTGACAACAGGTCAACAACTATTTCCAGGTCTCGCGAATCGCCGATTTCGAGCAGCGGCTCGCCTGCAGGCACCACACCTTCGCTTTCCTGAAACACACGCAGGATGACGCCGTCTACCGGCGAAAAAATCGGCACACACTCGCAGTCCCCCGGCGCAGGCCGTCCCTGTGTCGGCGACAGCAACTCCGCCCTGGCTCTTTCGAGCTCAAAGTTTTTCACCTGCAGGGCAGCGAGTTTGGTCGCATAAGTCGCCTTGGTGGTTTTCTGCAACCGCTCGGCATCGTCCAGTTCACGCCGGGATATGGTGTTGTCGATTATGAGCTCGCGCGCGCGATCCAGTTCGGCCCTGGCGAACTCCAGCTCCGCGAGCGCCTGATCAACTTCAGCCTGAGCCAGCGCCGTGGCTGACTCTGCCGACCTTACTGCTGCCTGCGCCTGCGCCTCACTGCGAAAATCGAGGAAAGTCGGATCAACCGGTTCAATTTCGGCCAGCACGCTTGTATTGGCCACCACGTTGTCGCCGGCTTCCGCCTCAATACGCAGCATCCGTCCGGCCACCGGCGCAGACAGTACAAATACATCGCGTACCCGGGTTTCACCCTCCTCGTCGATGGTAACGACCAGTTCGCCGGGTTCCAGCAACATCGTATCGACGGGCACGGCCTGCGGCCGGAATGCAATAAACAGGCTGAGCAGCACGGCACCGCCGAGTATGGCCCATAGCAAATTGCGTCTTTCGTGTGCCTTCATACCGGTTTATTCCCTGGTTTTCAGGACCGCAATCATATCCAGTCCGTTGAGTCGCTGCCGCACAAACGCGGCTGATACGGCGGTTGATGCCAGCGCCAGCAATATTGCCATACCGTAGGTAGATGCCTCGATGATCAGCGGAATGCGGAACAATTCCGTCTCGAAACCGGAAGTCATCACAGCAGCCAGCATGTAACCGGCAATGCAGCCTGCCGGCAGTGCGAACACCACCAGCAGGCCGACTTCGGCAAGCAGAATGTAGGCTGTCTCCAGTCGCGTCATGCCCAGCACACGCAACGTCGCCAGATCCCGGCCACGCTCGGACAGTGAAATGCGTGCGCTGTTGTATATGACGCCAAAACCCAGCGCGAAGGCGAACGCCGCGAAAAATGAAACAAATATCATCATGGTCTCGGCAAGCGTTTCATAAAACGTATCTATTGCTGCCTGCTTGATCATTACCGCCGATACTTCAGGCATGCCTTTCAACTTGCGGTAAAGCTCCGCCTCGCGATTTTCGTCTATCAGTAGATTGGCAAATTCCACACTCGGCCGCTCCAGCATCAGGCTGTTCAGCCGATCGAGGTGGATATAGGCCGGCATGCCGATATAGGTTTCAAACAGGCGCACCACCGGCACAGAGAAGGCAGGGCGGCGCCCTTCCAGCACTTCCACGTGCACGATGTCGCCGACGTCTATGGCGAGTTTCTCGGCGAGCTTGGTAGAGACCACCAGCCCGTCGGCCGGGACCCGGATGGTTTCCCCGCTGACGTCATAGACCAGTTGGAGCCGGTCGTCAGGCTTCACACCGGAAACCTGGCCGCGATGCCAGCGCTCGCCGGCGCGCAGGTCGGCGCTCAAAACCCGCGAGCCTTCGGCGGCCAGCACGCCGGGCAGATGTTCGAATTCCAGCAAAGCCTGACTGGACTGCGGTTCCACCAGGCCAACCATCAGGTCCTGCCGCTGCCCCTGGACAAAATACACCTGCACGAGATGGTTGATGGAATCCATCCATTGCATTGCCATGATCAGTACCCCGATCGACAAAGCAACGGCCACGCTGGTAAGCGCAGAACGCACCGGATTGCGGATGATGTGCCGCATGACAATGCGCGTGGGCTGATCGAGCCAGGTGGTGAACTTGCCGGTCCAGCCGGACGCACGCCGGTAAACAGGAGGTTCCGGCGGCCGCATGGCTTCGGCGGGCGGCAGCAAAGCTGCACGGCGCACCACGGAAATGGTGCCCAGCAGTGCCGCCGCCAGGCTGATCAGGGTTCCCAGCACGAAAACGCCGAAGCCGGCTTTGTAGATCAGGATCGGAAACCGATACAGCTCTGCATACAACTCAGTGGTAACCCGGCCAAAGACAGCCCCAACGCCCCAGCCCAGCACAATACCG